>PAOJ01000064.1 GCA_002708005.1 Verrucomicrobiales bacterium
CGCGGACATCGTGAGGATGTGAAAAACCAAAATAGATAAGAAATGGGTCGGTGTCTTTACTTTGCTCTCGTTCGTGTAGGTAATCTAGAACGCGTTCGGAGTGCCAAGCACTACCAGTTTCAGCTGTGCCACCACGTTTAGTAGCATCGTTTACCACTGTAAATTGTTTGTTCGCGCCATCATAACTATTCCCTCGTTTGCAGGTTCGCATGGTGTCATAGCCTGCGCGGTTGAATACAGCCGCTAGCGTGTTTTTCACTAAATCAGCTGGTACTAAGTTAGGATTTAAGGCGTTTGGATTGGCTGGAGGTTTGCGAAATTTTCGATCCGGAATATGCCAAACTGTTCGCCCGCTCATGATCATATGTCTTGATGCTGTGCAAACACCACCAACCCATGACCCCATATGATATGCTCCATCGATTACCATGCCTTCGGCCGCAATCTTCTCAATTACCGGAGCGTCTAGCTGGCTTCTGTTGTTATAAAACTTGAAGTCAAATGGGGATTGATCGTCGACAATTATAAAAAGAATATTAGGCCTATTGTTTTTCGTATAGACAGAGTTGGAAGTCAGTGAGATTACGAGGGCGAGGAGTATGTGCTTCACAGTTAATTTATTTGCCACGAAGTATAACGTTGTCAAAATCGTTCATGTCGTCAAATGAGCCGATACCAATACGTCCTTTGCCAAATGTTTTGTCAGTCACGCTCATATGTGGTTTGTTCATATCATCAAAGTAAATCTCGATTGTACCTTTTTTTGTATCACGAATGACTTTTACCTTATGCCATGTATTGTTTTTCCAAGGAGTCTTGTTCTTGTTGTTCGTCATTGCTTTGCGAGGGGCATCCTTAACAATCATGATTTGCCCGCTGTGTGGATCGGGGTTGGCTCCGAGGTGGCAGTAGTAAAAATGATTTGAATCCTGCCAATTGAAAAACACGCAACAATCACGGTGTCCGCCGGTGTCCTTGGTACTCTTGACGTCAAAAGTTAGCTCGAAATCTGCTACTTCAATGTCCTTTATCAGTGCAATGTGATAAGGACTTCTAACCTTAGGTTTGTAATCGCTTTTGCGTCTGTTGATGCCAAAGACGTGATTGCCATTGACTTTTCGATGGGTCCAACTTTTGCTGTCAGTTACATCCCAGTGACTTTTATCTTTTTCAAAATTCTCCTCAAAAATAAGGGGAAGTTTCGTTGTTTTGTCCGCTAGAGGATTGGGTACAAATGAAAGTAGAAATGCTGCTGTTACTAGGGTGATTGCTTTCATGCAGCAAATCTTAACTCATCACGGTTGAGCAGCCACTAAAAATTTATCGGCGAAGATTTGGAACTTGTTTGGCTTCTTGCCCAAACGCTATACGGGCGCGAAGTTTGGATAGGGTAGGGACCATAATTGGTTGATTGGCCAAGTTGGTCCACTCGTTTGGATCGTAGTCGTGATTATACAACTCCTCAGATCCGTCGTTATATTGAATATAACGCCAGCGTTTAGTTCTAATGGAGTGGTTGCCTTTTCCGTATGTGCTTATTGCAGAGTAAGACCATAGGGCTTCTGGATCCCGCAAAAGTGGTACTGCGCTCGGGCCATCGCAATGGAAGTCTTTTTTTAGCCCGCACAGTTCAAGTAGTGTTGGGTACAAAACAGTTAGATCAATTGGCTGGTGGCAGCGTGAATTAGGTTTGGTTACGCCAGGGGCTGCTATTATTAATGGAATGTGATTGGTTTTTTCCCACAGTGCAAACTTTTCAATATGGTCTTTTTCACCTAGATGAAATCCATGGTCGGACCAAAGGATTACAATAGTGTTCTTTGAAATTGGACTATTGTCCAGAGCATCAAGCAGGCGTCCAACTTGTGCGTCGGCGAATCGACAGCAGGCAGCATATGCATTTATGAAATCCTGATATGATCCTGGTATTTTCCGGTCTAGCTTGTTCATCCCGCTCCAGAACCACTTAGTTCGTTTCATTAAAGATTTTGCTCCAGAAGGCAGGTCGTTCAAGTCGTTTGCCAGTCTATTAGGTTTTCTGATTGCTGTTTGGTTTTGGTAATATTTAGCTGGTGCAAAAAATGGTGAGTGAGGCTTAAAAATGCCGCACGCAAGAAACAGAGGTTTGTCTTTAGGTGGGTTCTCCAAGTTNCGAATGCAGTACTCTGTTGTGCGGAAATCAATAGTATCCTCTTCATTGTCAGGCCAGATNCNCCAGTCTGTATTACGNGAACCGTATTCNGGTGCCATGTTNAGTTTCTTGGGGGGCATGTTTTGCTNCCCCATTGGNAGGAAATCATCAAAAGAGNCTTTATCATGAAAAGCACCTTCCAGTTTATGGTGAAAGATTTTTCCAGCACCACGAACAGAATATCCAGCGGCTTGAAACTGCTGCATAATAGTTTTGCGATCGGGGAGAGCTTTNCGCCAATCGCTAGCGTTTTGGTANACGCCACTTGTGCTGGGNCGAAGCCCGGTAAGCGTTGCTACNCGTGAGGGGTTGCAGGCGGCCGAAATGCAATAAGCNNGAGTAAATAANGTGCCNCGCTTNGCTAANCGNNTTANATTTGGAGTCTTTATAGGNGATTCTGAGTNGAGCAGAGAGATGTCATCGTTCATGTCATCGATAACAATGAACAAGATATTTGGCTTGCCAGCTTCAACTTTGATTAAAGTAATCNATAAGATGANTAGAAGNAGNGNNCNGTGAATCATGGTTGTTTCTTTTTCTGTTGCGTGTTTAGAAATCGTTTTAAGCGAGNAGAATATTCGGGGCGTTTGATCCACTCGGGAAAATATGGTCTATACGATTCTCTTTCCCACCAAAAAATGCGAGGAGGCTGATCATTGACTTTTTTTTCTGAATAATCCTGCCCGTTTACGCTGGCAGTGACAGATGTGTCAATTGACATGAGTTGTTTTTGTAGTCTCTTAGCAATCTTTAATTTTTCCTTGATGATGTTGTTTTGTTCAGCAGGATCCTTTTTAAGGTTGTAAAGTTCGTACTTTATCTTTCCGCTGCTTGGAAGGGAGAGCATTTTATAATCGTTATCCACGATAACAACTCGCCCACGGCTTCTAAAAGGAAGAGGTTTTTTACGTTTGCCAATTTCTTTGGAAAAAAGTTTAGTTAGGCTCTGTCCGTCCTGAGGTAAAAGCATAGTTGATTTTTTGAGTCCGGATACTTTAGCTAATGTGGGAAATATATCTACTGATCCAGCGGGGTAGTGAGTAATTCGTGATTTTTGAATGCCGGCCGGCCATTCTATTACTGATGGGACGCGAAGTCCCCCTTCGTACATCGAACCCTTGAAGCCGCGTAGACCGCCAGTTGTGGGTGGATCAAAGCGAGGTAGTCCACCGTTATCACTAGTAAACCAAAGCAGTGTATTATGGTGGATACTTAACTTTTTTAAGCCTTCACGAAGAGTGCCAATACTGCGATCCATTGCAACTAATTCACCGTAATGTTCCTGAGCTTTGGGGNTAAGTGCTGAGAATTTTTTTTTATCCGCATCATTTGCAACCCAAGGATCGTGAGGTGTTCCGTACCAGATCACTGTAAAAAACGGTTTTTTATCTATGACNTTGGCTTTAATAAATTTAAGTGCTTCATTAACGATGATTTCAGAGGAGTCACCCGAATATTCTTCAATTTTACCTTTTCGGCTCATAATTGGGTTTTGATCAAAGAAATTTGTAACAGACAGCCATTCGTCAAAGCCAAACGCACCCGGGTTATGTGTGTCTTCCTTAAATATTGGTGCGCCGGGACCTCGAAGGCCGTTGAGGTGCCATTTGCCAAAATGTCCGGTGCTATATCCAGCNTTTTTCATTGCTTGAGCAAGGGTCTTCTCTTGTTTCCTAAGTGGGTATCCATGGTCGAACACACCAGTGCGATCGTGGGTGCGTCCGGTTAAGACTGTTGCGCGGGTTGGTGAACACACTGGTCCTCCTGAGTAGAAGCGCTCGAAACGAAGCCCGTTTGAAGCCATGTCATCAAGATTGGGTGTTTTAAGGGCGAGATGATTACGGTAGCCAGTTTGCCCCCAACCTTGATCGTCAGCCATAACCAAAATTACATTTGGTTTTGATGCAATNATGTTAGGCCAAGATATTGCTAGCAAAGTTAAAGTTAGTATACGATTGAACATCGGAAAATATTTTGCTTTGAAGTTTTAGTGAAATCCANNTTGCNCAGCTAATGACTACTTTATTTTTTCTGGCGAGTAATCTTGAGGGCTTTCATGATCAAGTTCGATTACTTGGAGGGATTTTGCCATGGTGTTTTACCTGCACGTTGATAATGAAGTCGAAGTGCGGTAGCGAGTTCGTTTAATTTTTTGCGGTTGGTGTTTGCAAGGTTATTCGATTCTAGTGGGTCATCATTTAGATTGTATAGTTCGTATGGTTCGAACGGTGTGTTATGTACCAATTTCCAGTCCCCTCTACGGAAGGCGTGGTAATCTTGTCCGTTGTACCTTAAACCTCCTTCGCGTCTTACAAAAACGAGGTCACGTTTGAGAGACTGAGTTTGTCCAAGCATTGTCGGGAGTATGCTCGTTCCTTCCACCTGTTTTGGAACCTTTGAACCTGTTGCTTCGCAGATAGTTGGATAAAGATCCATTGTTATTCCTACAATGTTGCTGCGCATGCCAGCCTTGATTTTTCCTGGCCATACGGCGCAGGTGGGGACTTTAAGTCCTCCCTCGTACATGTCTTGTTTGCCGCCGCGATTTTTTCCGTTTGTTCCCCCGACATTAACTTGGCCTCCATTGTCGCTGGTAAATATTGTAAGAGTGTTCTTGTACTGCCCGTTTTTCTTTAATGTGTTAATAACCTGACCAATGCCATCATCCATGTGCTCAATTAGTGCGACAAGTCTGGCGCGTTGATCGCTAATATTTGGTTCTCGTTTCTTTACTTTTTCAAACCAATCCTGTGGTGGTTGTATTGGTGTGTGTGGGGCATTGTAGGAAAGGTACATAAAAAAGGGTTCNCTCTCTTCTTTTCTATTGTTTGCATAGTCAATACTCCACTTGGTTATGAGATCTGTAGCGTGGCCAGTTGGGTCGATTTCCTTACGGTTTTCACGGAAGTAATTTATGCCGTGACGCCGATGTTTNTAGTAATCATCTATCATATCGCACAGAAAGCCTTTAAAATAATCGAAACCTCTACTGTTTGGGATGTTAGGCTCTTCTAGCCCAAGGTGCCATTTTCCAATGATAGATGTNTGATATCCTAAATCTTTTAATTTTTTTGGTAATAGATTTAAATTAGGAGAGAGCCATCCCCAGTTGTTTTGTGGGTGTGTTCTAATCACTCCAGGTACACCCGCAATATCAGGATAAGTTCCGGTTAGTAATGCGGCTCGAGTTGGGCTGCAAACAGGGCAATTTGCATAGAATGAGTCAAAACGCATTCCGCTGGACATCAGTGAGTCAATGTTTGGTGATTTTAAATCCTTTGCTCCGTAAGATGACAAATCCCCATAGCCAAGATCGTCAACCAGAATTATTAGAATGTTTGGTTTGTTTGTTGCTTGCGATAAAGTTGGATTAACTAAAGTGCTGGTGCCTATTGCAAGCAGAATGTAACGAATAAAAGTGTTAAGGTTCACAAAGGAACCGTATCAATGCTTCTTGCCAATGAGCAAGCTTAGGAAGGTGATATATGCCAGGGTTACCACGGCAAATACGAAGCAAACTGCCGTTGCTGCCTTCCGGCCCTGGCGGGGTTCGTAAGTCCGCACTCCGTGGACCCTGACGNGGAAAAGTTATCTATTGGAGACTTTCCTTTCAAGGTAATTGGCAAAAAGATGATTAGTACTTTGGAATATTGGAGTCTATTTCTTCAGACCACGCAGTAATACCGCCTTTGACGCTTTTTAAATATTTAAATCCTTGCTCACGAAGGAATTCTAAAGCTTTAAGAGAGCGGACCCCGGCTTTACAGTGCAAGTAAATGGTCTGATTAGGATCAAGTTCGGTAAAACGTTGTCCAATTTGACTTAAAGGAACCAGTTTAGTTCCTTCAACTTTAGCTATCTCAAATTCATCTTGCTCGCGTACATCTACGACTGCGATTCCAAGATCGGGGTTGTTAAGGGCTCGCTTCATTTCTTGAACGTCGATTTCATCTGGGTTTTCATCGGGTTCAGTCGGTTGGTCAGGGATGCCGCAAAACTCATTGTAATCTATTAGTTCTTTAATTGTAGGGTTATCCCCACATATTGGGCACTTAGGATCTCTTCTGAGTTTAACTTCACGAAATTTCATCTCTAAGGCATTGAAGATAAGGAGTCTGCCAACCAATGATGAGCCTTCGCCGAGTGCTAGTTTAATGATTTCAGTAGCTTGAATACATCCGACTATTCCAGGTAGTACGCCTAGAACTCCTCCTTCTGCACAACTTGGGACCATCCCTGGTGGTGGTGGTTCCGGATAAAGGCAGCGGTAACAAGGGCCATCCATGCTTGGAGCGAAAACGCTAGCTTGACCATCAAATCTGAAAATTGATCCATAAACATTTGGTTTTCCTTGAAGTACACAAGCATCATTGGTGAGATATCGAGTAGGGAAATTATCTGTACCATCAACTACAATGTCGTAATCAGCTACAAGTTGCATAGCGTTCTCACTTGTTAAAGGGGCCTCGTGTTTATCGACGATTACATTTGGATTGATATCTTTGATTGTGTCAGTTGCTGATTCAACTTTTGGGCTGCCAACATCTTTAGTTCCATGCGCGATTTGGCGTTGGAGGTTAGAGAAATCTACTACGTCAAAATCTACCAACCCTATTCTGCCAATTCCGGCAGCTGCAAGGTACATGCTAATTGGAGAGCCAAGGCCTCCAGTGCCAATGCATAGAACGCTTGTTGATTTAAGTTTTTTTTGTCCAGCCATGCCCACCTCAGGAAGTATTAGGTGGCGGGAGTATCGGCGAATTTCGTCGTTGCTTAATTCCATTATAACGTGAGAATATGTTACAGTAATGTAAAGTGTTTGGCCAAGTGTTGTTTATTTTGTAATGAAACCTTGTTCCGTGAGCCAAAAAACCAAATCTTTGGCCCAAGGATGTACGTTTTTAAATGGAGCCTTGTCTGCAAGGCCAATTCCGTGCCGTCCTTTTTGGTATATGTGTAGTGAGAATGGAACCTTTGATTTCCTGAGAGCGGACGTGAAAAGAAGGCTGTTTTCTACAGGTACGGCTTTATCCTCCATTGTATGCCATATGAAGGTGGGAGGCGTGTTTTTTTTGACCTGATTTTCATTTGAAAGTAAATCGACTAGCTCTTTTGGTGGGGTATCTCCGAGCAGATTTCGCTTAGAGCCCTTATGAGTGAACTTTCCCATAGTTATGACGGGATAACATAGGATGCCAATGTCAGGTCGAGAGCTTGCTCGATCGATAACATCTCTGGCTTTTGGGTCACCATCGTCAAAATGAGTTATCATTGTTGAAGTTAAATGCCCTCCAGCTGATGATCCCATTATTCCAATTTTATTTGGGTCAATATTCCATTCATTCGATTTTGTTCGAACAGTTCTAATCGCTCTGGCGGCATCCATTAGCATTATAGGATGCCTGTAACCAGCAGATCCTAGGCGATATTTTAGGACAAATGAATTTATTCCATGCTTTTGTAAAAACTGTGCATAAGTTTTACCCTCGTGTTGGGCTAGACCTCCATAACCTCCACCTGGGCATATGATAATAGCAGCTTTTGTGCTCTTTGCATGCTCTACTAAAAATGGAGTAAGGGTAGGGATATCCTCAGGTTTTTGACCTTTGGCACCTGGTGCCCCTTTTTCCCATAGCGGTATTTCTTTCTCTTGAGCGTAGACACTATAACTTAAAGTCAAGATCGCTAAAACTATAGCTGAATATTTCATTTTATTTCTGTGTTTTTTTTAAACTAATTTGATGAATCTAGTTCTTCCCCGGTTTTGCCGCCGTTCTGTTTTAGGATTTTGATGATATCTTCACGGTTATTACGAATAGCCCAGTCTAGAGGGGTATCGCCAAATGCAATTGATATATTAATATTTGCTTTATTAGCCAAAAGGATTTCTACAATTTCTTTTTTTCCTGTTGATGCAGCCTTATGTAGAGGGCTTGTTCCTCCGCTTCCGTTGACATTTGCTCCTTTACTTGCGAGTAAGGCAACCATTTCAGACAGTCCATTGGAAACTGCTGAGTCTAAAGCCGTCTCAGCAAATGCATCTTTTGCGTTAACATCAGCACCGCTTGAGATTAGTAATTCTACGACATTTGCTCGGTTTTTATTAACTGCTGCAAACAATGCAGGCTCTTTGCGTTCGCCACAGGCAATCTTCCAGTCGGCACCATTTTTTAGCAAAACCATAACCACATTGGCATGGCCTCCTGATGCTGCGGAATGCAAAGGTGTGATTTCCTTGGAATCCTTTAAATTTACATTTGCTTTATAGTCTATGAGAAGTTCTGCAACTTTATTTTTTCCGGCTCGAGCTGCGTAGTGGAGAGGGGTTGCTCCATATTGATTGGTTATATTAACTGGGGTTCCAGACTCGAGATGTTGCTTAATTATTTCAATATTTCCTTTGTATGCAGCTTGATGAATTGGGACTCTGGGTGTTTCGGTCTTTTTTGAATTTTCTTGAGCTGATTGAGGCTCAGCGTGAGGTGTTATGTTTTGTACTGTTTTGCAACCAGTTAACGCTAAACAAACTATAGAGAAGGGAATAAACAATTTCACTGTGCACGGACAAATAACTTAAAGTAGTTAATTTTCAAGCCGGAAAAGCATGTGTGTATCGCTGTTTGTCTATTCTTTGTTTTTAGTGTCAATTGTCAATGTTACCGGGCCATCATTAATTAAAGAAACTTCCATCTGGGCTCCGAATTCTCCAGTTTCAATAGGTTTTCTTAGTATTGTTTCAAGCTTGTGAATAAATTCTTTGTATAGGGGTATGGCTATATTTGGTTGGGCTGCTTTAGTAAATGAAGGCCGGTTACCTTTCTTAGTGCTAGCGTATAGCGTGAATTGACTTATTAATAATACATTTCCTTGAACTTCGGAAATGGATTTGTTCATTAGACCATGATCATCTGTAAACAGCCTAATTCTGGAGATTTTACCGCAAAGCCATTCTATATCATCGATTGTATCGGAGTTTTCTATTCCTAGTAATATTAAGTAGCCTTTGCCAATTTCGCGTCTTGTTTCATTGTTAATTATAACTGAGGCGTTTTTAACTCGTTGGATTACTACTCTCATTTATTTATATATATTTTTATTCAAAAGGTTTTTTCCATAAAGGATTTGGTACATGTTCTGTTTTAAATAGTTCTTCTGCTTTATTGACTATTTCAGGGTGATTTTTTGCAACATTGTTTTTTTCGCCAATATCATTTTTAAGATCGTAAATTTCAATAGGGGCTTTTACTGATTGTTTCCGTAGTGCTTTCCATCTGCCGGTTTCACCAAGAACCAATGCTTGAGCTCCTTTTTTCTCTAGGAATTCCCAGTAGATGAAGTCTCGTTTTGTTTGTTGGTTTGGCTTACTAAATAAAGTAGGCAGGAAGCTTATGCTGTCGATTGAAACAGGCGGAGAAATCCCAACCAATTCAGCAGCTGTTGCCATAAGGTCTCCAAAGTAAAATGGATGATCACTGGTGCTGCCTGCTTTTATACGATCAGGCCAATAAGCAATTGTTGGGACCCTGATTCCTCCTTCGTAAAGGTCTCTCTTCATGCCGCGTAGAGGGCCGTTAGCATCAAAAAATTCTGGGTCGTTTCCTCCTTCGTGATGATGGCCGTTATCAGATGTGAAAATAATAAGGGTATTATTAGCGATTTTGTATTTGTGTAATTTGTTTATGATTCTACCAATATCTGAGTCCATGCGAGTAATCATGGCAGCTTGTCCTTTATTTTGATTGGTCCATTTTTTGTTTTTGTAAATTCCGTAGTCTGGAACTTCTTGGCCATCTTTGGTTCCGCGTTTTGCCTCGTTATTGGCATGTGGAATAGTGAATGGGAGATAGAGAAAAAATTGTTTATTCTTGTTCATGTCGATCCAGTGCATTGCATTTTCGGTAATTAGATCATGTGAATAATCTGTTCGAATACTAGCCCAGCCAGCACCTGTTTTGGATTCTTGAGCCGGTAAGTTTCGTAGTTTAACTCGACGTTCATTATTTATAAGAAATGTTGGATAATAGTTGTGGGCGTGTCCTTGGTGTAGGTAGCCGTAAAAAGAATCGAATCCTTGTTTTGTTGGTATCCCATCTGTGCCTTCGTTTCCTAATCCCCATTTACCAAAGCAGCCGGTAACATAATCTGCCTTTTTGAATAGTTCAGCTACCGTAAAGTCGCTTGGTCTTAGATTATGACGCCCATTGCCTCGTATATATGCATGCCCAGTGTGAAGTCCGGTCATTAGGACGCACCGTGATGGAGCGCAGACAGTTGAGCCAGCATAGAATTGAGTAAGTTTCATTCCTTTATCAGCCAGTCTGTCAATATTAGGTGTTTTGATTTTTTTTTGGCCAAAACANCCTAAATCACCGTATCCGAGGTCGTCTGCGAGAATAAAAATAAGGTTTGGTTTTCGGCTCTCTTTCTTGCTGGCTTTGACATTGCTCGATATGGATAAAATGATTAAATTAATTAGGATGATTATTCTGAAGGGAATGTTTTTGTTTATTTTCATTTTACCGATGCAGAAAAATCATAGTTTAACAAATCGTTGACAGCGAACATCTTTAGAAAAGTAGGGTTTATATTTTTTAATCTGTGGTTTTTTTCTCTCGCGGATTTTGAATGGTTCATCGTATTTTGTTTATGAGGAATGAGTGATTATTAACATATGTTTAATCAGAGACCACTTGAATTAGAATCTGTAACAAGCCTGAAAGAGTTTCGAGTATTTTTAGATCGTTACGAAAAGGAAATTTTTTGTGATATTGAGTTGCCGGCAGTTCATTCTGCTTACTGGTTTGCAAATCGAGGGCAATTTAAAGAATTATTAGATTTGGATGCTGAACTAACTGAGAGCCCTTCGCTTCGATTATTTTCAGAGGAAAGTTTATGTGTTGGGCGACAGCACTTGCGAATGCTTAAACCGATGTATGATCAACGTTTGCTTCAGCGTTATCGGAAATGTGTCATTAATGGAGAGGCAAAAGGGTGGAACCCAATTGTTTTTGGTATTTTTCTGTCTATTCATTCTGTGCCAGTGCGAGAAGGTCTTTTGCAATTTGGGACGCAAACATGGAATGGTTTTATTAACGGAATTAGAGAGCAATGTGGTTTTTCAGAGTCAGAATGTTCTAAATTACTCAATAAATATGTTAATCATCTTCCTCGCTGGATCGAGGATGTAGTAGTTGAGTCTGACTGTGCCCCTGATACTCTAAAGGCAAAGTTTCGATAGTCATTCTTATGCAATCCAATGAATCAGTACCAAGTCTTGTTGCGATCGATTGGATTATAATCGTCTTGTATTTTATTTTACTAATTGGTTTTGGGATATGGCTTGGTCGAGGCCAACGAAACGCCCGAGATTATTTTTTAGGTGGCCGTGATTTACCTTGGTGGAGTGTAGCTCTTTCAATTTTGGCAACTGAGACTAGTGCTTTAACATTTATTGGCGTTCCGGCTATGGCTTATGCGGGTGATCTTGGCTTCATGCAAATAGTCATAGGGTATGCAGTGGGGCGTGTGCTTTTAGCTTTTTTAATGGTTCCTTATTATTTTAAGAACGAAATATATTCTCCTTATGCATTAATTGGTAAATCTTTTGGTCCGTTTGCGCAAAAAATAGGGGCCCTGTTTTTTTTAGTTGCAGGAACACTGGGTGCTGGTGTGCGCGTTTATGTAACGTGTATTCCTTTACAGCTCTTATTAGGGTGGTCTGTTTCTAGTTCTATTATATTTTTCGTTGTTTTGTCGCTTGTTTACACTTGGTTTGGGGGGATCAAGTCAGTTGTGTGGACAGATGCAATACAATTTGTCCTTTTATTTGCAGGGGGGGTGTTTGTGTTTTTATATATTCCGAATTTAATAGATGGGGGATGGTCGTCTACTTTTAATGAAGCTTATGAGGAAGGTAAGCTTTCATGGTTTAATTTTAATTTTTCATTTTCAAAGCCATATAACTTTTGGATGGGAATTATTGGTGCGGTTGTTTTTGTTTTGTTCACACATGGTATTGATCAACTTGTTGCTCAACGGGTATTAGCATGCCGAAGTGTGTCTGATGGGCGTAAGGCATTAATATTTTGTGGTATAAGTATTATGCCAATGATGCTTTTATTCCTATTTATCGGCTCCATGTTATGGGTTTATTATCAGGATGCTTCAATTCCAATTGAGATACCCCAAAATACAATGGGTAAAAATCAGACTGATTATATATTTCCTATTTTTATTCTTACGGAATCTCCAGCTGGCATTAAGGGGTTGCTTTTTGTAGGGGTTTTTGCTGCAGCTATGTCTTCGGTTAGTTCGGCGTTAAGCGCACTTGCGTCAGTTTCAACGATGGATTTAGGCTTTTTTATAAATCTTAAGAATGAAACTTTAAAATTAAAATGGAGTCGTCATCTGACGCTTTTATGGGGTGTTGTTTTAATTGTTGTGGCTTATCTTACGCGAGAGGTTGAGTCGGTTATGAATACAGCTTTTAGTCTTGTTGGATTAACAAGTGGCGCTCTTCTTGGCGGAGTTGTTCTTTCTTTGTTAATTAAGCGTGGCACTGCGTGGCCTGTGGTAGTTGGTATGATTTTGTCTTTAATAACTATGATCTGGATTGATTCATTAAAGGTTGTGCATTGGCCGTGGTATACTTTAATCGGTTTTTGTTTAATGATGGTTTCAACAATCCCTTTACTTTTGTTTTCGAAAAGACAGTTAAGGTTAGAGGCTTGACACAATAGATAACTGAAGGAAAATGTCCTTGCGGTTATCTATTAATAATTTAATCGTTTATTTTCTAATTTTTATATGCAAATGAATAATTCATTGAAAATTGTACACTATTGTTTCTTGTTGACCGCATTTCTGTTTCTGTCTTTAGGCTTTACTGTTGATGCTGCTGATAAAAAGGAGGTTGCTATTAAAGCTCCTCCAGGAATGGCGGCATTGCCACTTGATCTGCCAAAACCTGCATTTGCAGGTACTCCTCAAAATATTAAAGGAGTTAAGCAATTGGAGAAGCCTTTGGGGCGTCCACGTCCACCTTTTTTCGCACCTAAAGGGGTGAAAAATCTTGCTCTTGGAAAAAAAATTACCGGTAGTGATGAGGAACCTATTGTTGGCGAGATAAAAATGATCACCGACGGTGATAAAAAAGCGGCCGATGGTAGTTATGTTGAGCTAGGCCCTTTTACTCAGTATATTCAAGTTGATCTTGAAGAAGAAAAGGAGATTTATGCTGTATTACTTTGGCATTATCATAAACAGGCCCGTGTTTATTTTGATGTAGTTATACAGGTTTCAAATGATCCAGAATTCGGGAAATCGACGGCAATATATAATAATGACCACGATAACTCTGCTGAGCAGGGTGTAGGTAAAGATAATCACTATGTGGAAACCTCTGAGGGGCGTCTTGTTGATGCGAAGGGAGTTAAAGGTCGTTATGTGCGTTTTTACAGTGGTGGTAACAATGCTAGTGATTTAAATCACTACATTGAAGTTGAAGTATACGGCAAATAAATTTGTTGTAAGGAAATTTTTTATATCACTGCCATTAATGGTAGTTTAAACAGGGGGCGGAACGTTGGATTACTTAAAGTGACCATGAGCCGCTCCTTATTTTTTTTCTTAACACTTTTTGCTTTAATCATTGCCTTGATGTTTCGGGTTTCGCTTCTTTCTGAGCGCCCAATGCATGGCGATGAAGCGGTTAATGCTGTTAAGGTGGGCGGATTGATTGAAGGGGAAAGTTACAAGTACGATCCCTATGAATATCATGGTCCATCTCTTAATTATTTTTCCTTAATTACCTCTTGGTTTTTTGGTGTTGATTCGTTTGTTGATCTAAATGAACGGATTCTTAGGTTCTTGCCCGTTCTATTTGGCCTTTTATTGCTGATTCTTGTTTGCATGCTTAGAGAAGCGTTGGGTAGAGAGGGTGTATTGTTTTCAATTATTTTCATGTCTCTATCTCCAGCGATGGTTTTCTATAGTCGCTATTTTATTCATGAACTAATTTTAGTTTTCTTCACTATTTGTTTTATAATAGGTGGTTATCTTTATTTAAAATCTCAAAAATTTTATTGGGCGATATTTGTAGGGATTTCACTTGGGTTGATGCATGCAACTAAGGAAACTTTTGTGATTTCTTTAGGGGCAATAGGGCTGGGGCTTTTGTTGTTATGTGTGCAAAGCACAAGGAGTCAGCGGTTAGATTTTTTGAAGCGTATTAAAATTAACCATTTAGTTTTAGGATTTATTTCATCAGTTGTCGTATCTGTTCTCTTTTTCTCTTCATTCTTTAGTAATCCAAAAGGTATAATTGATTCTGTTTCTACATTCACCACTTATGTTGATCGAGCTGGAGATTCTGTTCACGAGCATCCTTGGTATTTTTATTTTCAGCTCCTCTTTTTTTATAAGTATAAGAATGATTCCGAATCTTTAGATGCGTCAAAATATGATGGGCCATTCTTTTCTGAGTGGATTGTTTTATTCTTATCTCTTGCGGGAATTGTTTTTGCGCTGAAAGGTAAGTTGAAATTTGGAAATGACTTATTTATTCGTTTTATTGCTTTTTTTACGATCATCATGATCGCTGTATATTCATTTTTGCCCTATAAGACACCATGGTGCCTTGTTGGTTTTTATTACGGGATGATGTTGTTAGCAGGTGTTGGGGCTGCCCAATTAGTTCAATCGAAAAATTTGATAGCTCGTATAATTTTTATTGTAATTATTGTTTTTGGGGGGCTGCACTTAGGTCAACAGGCTTATAGTATTAATTTTAGATATTTTGATAGCAGAAACCCTCATATTTATGGGCATACCAGTTCTGATGTGCCGAGAATAGCTGAGAAGATAAAATTAATGGCAGATGTTNATTCCNNTAATAAACCNCTTCANATTCAGGTNTATTGNCCNGANAATGATTATTGGCCTCTTCCGTGGTATNTAAGGGNTTATAATGTTGAGTATGGTTCNGAGGTGTCTGAAAAAACACAGCCAGCTCCGATTATATTAATTCATCCATCTATGGAAGGTGATTTAATGCGTAAACTTTATGAATTGCCTCCACCTGGTCAGCGTGAGTTATATATGCATTTATTTTATAATGTTGATGACGGCACGGTGGATGTTATGGAGTTGAGGCCATCTGTAGAACTTTTTGGATTTGTCTCGCGTTCGCTGTTTGAAAAGTATCTTCAAAATGATGCTAATGAATTAGAGGTTGCTCCATGAGGAAGAATCAAAGTGAACAAATTTTAGATTGTGCTGAAAAAACGATTACTGATTCTTTCCATTTTTCCCACGAGGCTATGGCGACTGTCTATGAGTTGTATATTTCTAATGAGGATGAAGAATATGCAAGGCAAGGTGCGCAGGCTGCNTTTGCTGAGGTGGATCGTTTAGAGTTNGAAATGAGTCGTTTTATTTCTAACAGTGATATTTCNAGATTAAATGCNGCTCTTCCTGGGCAAGTTATTGATTTAGGTATTGATACTTTTAATTGTCTAGTTCGAGCCAAAGANATGTTCGAGAAAACTCGAGGGGCTTTTGATATTAGTGTTGGAGCTCTTTATGATTGTTGGTTGGATGATAATCGATCGCTTCGAGAACCAAGCTTGGATGAAGTCCAAAAGGCTTCTGAGTTAACAGGCTTGGACTTACTAAAATTAGATGATGATGATTTTTGTGCTGAAGTTTTAGTTGAGGGTGTGAAGTTTGATCTTGGAGGTATAGGNAAAGGNTATGCTGCAGAAAAAGTATCTGAAATTTTGAAAGAGTGGAGTCTCGAGCAATCTTTGGTTTTAGCTGGAGCAAGCTCTGTGTTGTGTGTTTCTGTCCCGGATGGAATGAATGGTTGGCCAGTTAGGCTTCGAAATCCTGATGATTCTAGAGAAATTTTAATTCGATTCGACCTTAAAGAAGGAGCAATAAGTGGTTCCGGTAGAAAAAAAGGCCAGCACATTATTGATCCGAGATCTATTGAAGCAGGGCCTGTTCAAGGTTGCTCAGGTGCTTGGTCCCTAGCGCCGGACGCCATTACAGCTGATGCTTTATCTACTGCTTTTATGATGTTTTCGAATGAAGAAATAAGTGATTATTGCTTGGCGAATTCAGGAACTGCGGCGATAATCACCTCTCTTGATGAAAGGTTGAATCCCTCTGGCCAGTCATTTCAAAAATTTGGTCAATTTTGGGACTCTTATTAACAATATTGGATACTTTTTAAGAAATGAATAATCAAATAGATCGACGTAACTTCATTAGCTCATCAGCTGCAGCTGGAGCTGGCTTCATGATTGCCAATAAAGCATTAGCTCAAGCAGAAGGCAAAAAAGACATTAACATAGCTTTGATTGGAGCAGGCGTTCAAGGGCAAGTCCTAATGAATGCAATACTAAAACTTGGCAAAAACTCTGGTGTTAAATTCCGCGCTGTTTGCGATATTTGGGAAAAGGGTAATTTGCGCCGAGTCTCTCGAATACTGACTGCATATAAGCGTTATGGTCATAAGGGGACTGCGTATGTCGACTATCAGGAAATGCTAGAAAAGGAAACTGATTTAGATGCAGTCTTAATTGCTACTCCTGATTTTTGGCACGCTCGACACACAATTGCATGTTTTGAGAAGGGCTTACATGTTTACTGTGAAAAAGAAATGTCCAATAGTTTGGAAGATGCAAAAAATATGGTTCTTGCAGGGCGTAAAGCTGGCAAGTTATTGCAAATTGGACATCAAAGGCGCAGTAACCCTCGCTATATTTATTGTAATGATAAAATTATTAATGAAGCCAATCTTCTAAATCGTATTACAAANATATCTGGTCAATGGCACCGAAGTCGAGCGGCCTGTGTTGATCTTGGTTGGCCAAAGGGCTCAGATATACCTGAGGAAACATTAAAGAAATACGGTTTTGACAATATGCCTCAGTTTCGAAATTGGCGTTGGTATAAAGGAAAGGGAGGCGGACCAATTGTTGATTTAGGTTCGCATCAAATTGATGTTTACAGTTGGTTTTTAGGTAACGCATTGCCTTCTTCAGTTATGGCTAGTGGTGGAGTCGACTACTGGAAAGATCATGAATGGTATGATAACGCTATCGCTATATTTGAGTTTCCAACTAAAAAAGGACTAGTTCGTGCTTCTTACGAAACACTTACGACTAATAGTAGCAATGGTTATTACGAGCTATTTATGGGTGATGAAGGAACACTTTTAATTTCAGAATCTGCCGGCCGTGGGGAAATATACCGTGAGAGTTGGGTGGAGGAGTCAAAGTGGGATCCAGCAGTTCAGAAGGGTTTAGTCACTCTTGAAAAGGCTAGTATAGAAGCAGAGACTAAAGCCGGTGATGATGAAGTTGATGTTCGTGAGTCTGCTACACCTGCTTTGTATCGCATGCCTATTGAAATGAAAGATCCATATCATCAGCCTCATTTAGTTAACTTCTTTGAGTCAATTCGAGGTAATCAAAAATTGAATTGCCCAGGTGAAATTGGTTACGAAACAGCAGTTATGGTGCTTAAAGTAAATGAAGCTATTGCTGCAGGTCGAAAAATTGAACTTAAGCCAGAGGATTTTAAGGTTTAATTAGTTTTTTTGCGTGGATTTTATATTAGATGATTCAAATCATCAGGACATTGNTGTCTTTGATGCTTCTCACTTGCGTAATCACGCAAGTGAGGTCAGCAGAGAAAGGTAAGGGGCTTGGTGATGGCCATGATGGCAATCGCTCTTCTATTTCTCATGTAATCACCCTTTATGATGAAAAGGATGTTGAGATTAAGCCCTCTGTCTCGCAACCTCGTCCCATTTCCATGCGAAATACTTGTGGTAAATGCCACGATTATGAAGCCATGGCTTCAGGATGGCATTTTCATTCAGGGACGACAAACGTACTAACAGGCCGTGTTGGCGAGCCTTGGGTTCTAACTGATACTAGGATTAGAACTCAAATACCGATATCAAATCGTGGATGGAAAGGGGCTTACAAGCCCAGTGATATTGATATGAGTGCCTGGAAATTTCTAAAGCAATTTAGCAGTCATTTTCCAGGAGGTAATTATGGTGAAATGGAACCAAGTGATGATGACGAGGATGCTGATCCTGAAGAGTTTCTTCGTTGGCCTATATCAGGTAAGTACGAGATAAACTGCCTTGCTTGTCACCATGCTGATCGAAAACAAAACCAGAGTGATGCTGCCTTGCAGGCTGCACGAGAAAATTTTCGATGGGCAGCAACCGTTGCTAGCGGGCTTGCGACTGTTAAGGGTGCAGCATCTGAGTTAGACGACTTTTATGATCCAGAAACAGAGTATGGAATTGTAACAAGTTATGATAAGAGNCGTTTTGATGCTAATAATAAAGTTTTTCTAGATATAGTTAGGAAACCTCCTTCAAATCGATGTTACTACTGTCATTCTACTCAGGATTTGAAGACGCCTGGTAAAGATGAATGGGTTCATAACGAAGATGTGCATTTGGCTTCTGGAATGAGTTGTTCTGACTGCCACAGAAATGGTGTAGANCATATGATTACTCGAGGAGATATTGAGCCTAATCATAACCCTCATAGTTCTTCTAAATATTTAGAAGCATTTGATCTTAAGAAAGCTGCTTCCTACTCATGCAGCGGTTGTCATCTTGGCAATCCAAATGCTGTAGATGCTTCTAATAAAATGGGTGGTCACTTGGGAGCTCCCATTCCCGAGCATAAAGGTATTCCTCCTATTCATTTTGAAAAGCTTTCGTGTACAGCTTGCCATTCCGGAAAATTACCCGAAGGTAAAACTGGCCGTGTAAGAACAGCGCGAATTCATAAATTAGGTCTTCATGGCAAGCATGCTATGAATAAACAATTGCCTCACGTTATTACACCTGTTTTTGCGAAAGCAGAAAATGGGAAGATTTCTCCGCACAATATGATTTGGCCTTCTTTCTGGGGGTTGAAGACCAATGATGTAGTAAAACCTTTGCCGCCTATTTTAGTTCGTGAAATTGCATCTGATGAACTAGGTGTAGAAACTGACAATCCAGAGCGTTTAAATGATTGGATCGAATTGAGTGAAGAGCAAATTGCCAAGGTATTAAAATTAATTAATGATGAATATAAATCTGAAGATGAAAAGCCTGTTGCTGAAGCTGTATATATTGCAGGTGGTAGTTTGTTTGTTTTAAATGATAAGGGCGAAATTGTTAGCACTGCGCACGAGGCTGCAGAGCCTTATAAATGGCCTATTGCACATGATGTAAGGCCTGCGTCACAATCTCTTGGTTCTAATGGGAATTGCGCTGATTGTCATAGTCAGGATTCGCCCTTTATTTTTGGTAATGTTGAGATTGATACTCCAATTAAACCTGGAGAGGAGCAGACTTTATCTATGACTGAATTTGGAGGTTTAGACCCTTCATATTATCAATCTTTTGCATTTACCTTTTTGTTTCGGCCTTGGATGAAGGTAATTGTGATAATTGCATCTGCTCTAATAGGCTTAGTTTTACTACTTTTTGCGCTAAAAGGAATAGACCGCATTGTAAAGACTGCCGGTAAAAACAAGTAATAAGAAGACCGATATGTTTCAGGCAATTTCATGGGCTTTATTTGTAATCATCTCTTTATGGATGCTGATTCATATAACTGTTGATTTAGTAAAAGGTAAAATCAGTTTCAAAAAAAGCGGTGAGCATCATAGGTTTTGGTGGTGCGGTTGGAGGAAAGAACTTACATTATTTAGTAAATTAAAGAGGATTGCAGGGATTGTTGCTGTTGTTTGTTTGATAGTAATGTTCTTTACGGCTTTTACTGGGCGTCTTGTTTCAGATCAGCTTATGACAGGATATGTATTAATGATTCATGTAGGGACTGCTCCAGTTTTTATTATTTCCTTACTATTTTTGATTGTTTCTTGGGGTTACCAATGTCGTCTTACTGATTTAGAGTGGAAAGAGTTTTTGGGTCGCCTAAAATTTAAATCTACTAATACTAAAAATTCGTTGCTTACTATTAAATTAACTTTTTGGCTGGCAATGGTGCTTAGTGTGCCTGTTAGTTTATCGATGTTGGCAAGTATGTTTACAATATTTGGAACTCATGGTCAGGAAGTGCTTTTTAGTATTCACCAATATACAAGCCTTGCCCTAGTTTCTTCTGCTTTTATTCATTTATATTTATTGCTTCGTTATCAGTACAAGTAGATTGAATTCTTAGTTTGAGAGTTTATTTTTTATTGATATACGTAGAAGCGATACCAAATAAAATTCCATATTAAGCTGCANACNGTAGCTATAAGTTTAACTGTGTTTTTACTGATAAAGGATTCACTGAATTTTTTTGTAAACTCAAACTTATTGATCAATGCGTAAGCTGCTTTNGATGGTCGTGTCCAAATATTNGTTGTNACATATATAGCAATATTTTGAATTACATATAAAGATGTTGCCGTTACTATAATAAATTTTGTTGCTTGTTCTGTGGCATTTATTGCGGTTGGTTCAAACACGAAAAAATTGGCAGTAAAACTGAAAATCATTGCGATTGAAGTGGAACAAATATTTGCCGGAATCCTTGAGAATTTTTTAGTAAGTAGGTTGTATATAAAAAAGTCTAGAGCAGTGTTTATCATTCCAACCAAACTGAATAGTGTGACTTGCCAAGTAATTGATTGGTAAGTGATATCTAGTAGAATCATGCTTTTATAGCTCTGGCGAAAGTATGTTGCTATAAACTGATTTCAGTCAATGGTTCTAAATGTGTTTTACCTTGCACATATTGAATCTTATCGGCAACTTTTCGTGATTCATTTAACCTTATTTTAAAAAAATTATGAAACGACGTTCATTTTTGATGAAATCATCCGCGGCTGCTTTTGGCTTTCAAGTAGTAGGGAGCCATGTTCTACGCGCTGCCAATGGGGCTAATACTCCAAATAATAAGATTCGTATAGCTGCTATTGGTTGTGGCGGTAGAGGAGGAGCGAACTTAGGAGCGATGGCAGGGGAAGATATTGTTGCGTTATGTGATGTTGATGATCGGCGCGCGGCACATTCATTCAAAAAATTTCCTAAAGCAAAGCGTTTTAAGGACTTTCGTCGTATGTATGACGCCATGGGCGATCAGATAGATGCAGTATTAGTCGCAACTCCTGATCATACTCATGCTGTTCAAATTATGGGTGCTATTGGTCGGGGTAAGCATGTATATTCTGAAAAACCATTAGCACATTCTGTTGCAGAAGTTCGTACTTTACAAAAAGCAGCCAAAGAAAAAGGTGTAATTACACAGGTCGGAAATCAAGGGCATTCTTCAGAGCATATTAGGTTGTTTTGTGAAATGATTTGGGCTGGTGCAATTGGTAATGTTTCCGAAATTCATTGTGGTTGTGATGCATTCAAAAATGTTTATTGTCAGATAAATAAGCAAAAGGCGATTGAGACTGAGCAACATGAGGTGCCAGAAGGACTTGATTGGGATNTATGGTTGGGGCCTGCAGCAGATCGAGCTTACAACCCTGCTTATCTNCCTTTTAATTGGNGGGGTTTTTCTGCTTTTGGTAGTGGTTGTATCGGTGACTGGATATGCCATGTCCTTGATCCTTCTTTCTGGGCATTAGATTTAGGAATGCCCACTGCAATTTCCGCTGATACAAAAGGTTATGACCCTAAGAAGCACTCAGATTTTTATCCTAAGGGAACCAAGATAACCTTTGAATTTCCTGCTAAAGGTGAAAGAGGGCCGGTTAAAATGGTTTGGTATGATGGAGACTATTCAATTCCACAGCCTGATGAATTGGTTGCAGAAAAGCGTAAAGTGGTTGGAACAGGTGCAGTTGTTATTGGTGATGAAGGTAAAATAATGCATGGCTCTCATGGAGCTGGTGGTTGTAGGATTATTCCTGAAGNCAAGATGAGAGAATTTGGTCGCCCCGATAAGAAGATTCCTAGAGTCAATGGTCATCAAAGAGATTGGCTTGATTCAATCCGAGCCAAAAAAGAAGCTGGTTCTCCATTTGATTATGGAGGTGCGTTAAGTGAAATTGGNCTACTCGGAATGATTGCAATCCAGCGGACTTGGGGATCTGCTGATTCTGCTCGTACTGGATTACGGTTAGAATGGGATGCTGAAAAGATGAAGTTCACTAATGATGATGAAGCTAATAAGCTTGTTAACCCGCCCTANAGGACAGGTTGGAAGCTTTAATTAACATGATTTATAAATGCGCTTGGCTGATTTTTAGCCAAGCGTTTTTTTTTAAATAACCCTGTCGAATTAATTGTTTATAATGAAATGATTAGGAAATTTTTATTAGTACTAGTATTTATAATTATTGGATCGAAAGCTTTTGCGAAAGTTCCAAATATATTATTTGTTATTTCAGATGACCAATCGTATCCGCATGCATCTGCTTATGGATGCCGCGGAATTAATACTCCTGGCTTTGATAGAGTAGCAAGGGAAGGTGTTTTATTTCACAATGCGATATCTGGATCGCCTGGATGTAGTCCTAGCCGGGCTTCGGTTTTAACTGGCAGGTATCACTGGATGATTGAGCATGCGGGAACACATGCTAGTACATTTAATAAAAAATATTTNACGTTTCCTGATNTATTGGAAAAGTCTGGCTACTGGATTGGTTATACAGGAAAAGGATGGGGGCCAGGTAAGTATAAAGATGGNGGTTTCAATCGCAATCCAGCTGGGCCAATTTTTTCATCTAAAAAGAAAANTTCTAATATCAAAGGAATTTCATCAAATGATTACTCGGCAAACTTTAATGATTTTTTAAGTAATAAACCTGAGAATAAGCCGTTTTGTTTTTGGCTTGGAGGGCATGAACCACATCGAGTTTTTGAAAAAGGAATTGGGTTAAAAAAAGGGAAAAAATTAATGGATGTCGATGTTCCTGCTTTTCTTCCTGATACCCCTGAAATCAGAAGTGATATTCTTGATTATTATGTTGAGATTGAATGGTTTGATTCTCATTTGGCTAAGATTTTATCTAGGCTTGATGCAATGGGAGAGCTTAATAATACAATGGTTATTGCTACCTCAGATAATGGAATGGCCTTTCCAAGGGCTAAGGCCAATTGTTATGAATTTGGAGTTCATGTTCCATTGGCTATAATGTGGACTGGTGGATATAGTGGTGACCGATATGCCAATGATCCNGTGGGGTTTGTTGATTTNACTGCCACTATTCTTGACGCTGCTAAAATTGAACATCCGAAAAATGATCAGCCAAAACTTGCCCCGATTGGTCGTAGTTTGCTTCCTCTTTTACTTTCCGATAATTCAGGATATTTAGATAAATCCCGAACCCATGTTTATAGCGGTCGAGAAAGACATTCTTCATCTCGTTACAAAAACTNGACCTATCCTCAACGATGNCTAAGAAGTGAAGAGTATATTTATGTTCGCAATTTTAAGCCGGATCGATGGCCAGCTGGTGATCCTCAAAAATTTGATTCTCCAAGTAAGTTGGGGCCTATGCATGGCGGATATCACGATATTGACGCATGTCCGACAATGGACTTTTTAATAGAAAATAGAAATCACCCTAAATATAAGCAGTTTTTTCATCTCGCTGTAAATAAAAGGCCAGGTGAAGAATTGTTTAATATTAAGAATGACCCTGCGTGCTTAAACAATCTTGCTCTTGATCCTGCATTTTTAAAGGTAACTCAAAAATACAGAGATGAGATGGATAAATTTTTAAAGATGACAGGTGATCCTAGAGCAAATGGTAATGGAGANATCTGGGAAAGTTATAAGCGNTACAGTCGTATGAGATCTTTTCCAAGGCCTTGATTCATATTTAACCAATCATTAAATCACTAATAAGTTTTGAAAATCTAACGGGGTCTTTTACCGCTACTCCTTCAGTTAGTAATGCTTGATTGTGAANAAGCTCCGAGAAGTCTGTAACTCTAGAGTCCTTTTTGTCTGTTTCGAAAATTTGATTCATTTTTTCTATAACTGGATGATCAGGGTTAATTTCTAAGATTCTCTTAACTTCAGGAACTGGTTGGTTCATCGCNGCAAAAATTCTTTCCATCTGAGGGTTAATATCACCTTCGTCGGTAACAAGGCAACTTGGGCTATCTGTTAATCTGTCTGATAATCTAACTTCTTTAACATCGTCTTTAAGCGATTCTTCAATTTTTTTTATTAGATTCTTGTATTTCCCTGTAACTTCCTTTTTTTGTTCNTCTGCTATTTTCTTTTCTTCTTCTGTTCCTAAGTCGATATCGCCTTGGGCAATAGACTTTAGACTTTTATCTGAGTATTCNCCAAAGCCAGGTAAAATAAATTCGTCGACAGGCTCTGTCATGAACAGTACCTCAACATCCTTCTTTTTGAATACTTCAAGATGTGGTGAGTTTTCGATGGTGGATCTTGAGTCGCCTGTTAAGAAATAGATGTTTTTTTGTTCGGGTAGCATTCGATCTGTATATTCTTTTAATGAAATATATTCTCCCGGCTTAGATTTACTACTTTCGAATAGAAGAAGGTCTTTGATTTTATCTTTGTTTGAAGGATCAACTTCAACGCCTTCTTTAATGACTTTTCCAAATTCTTTATAAAAACCAATATAATCCTCTTTGGACTTTTTCATCATGTCCTTAAGGGTTGCTAAAATTTTGCTCGTAACGTTTTTTTCTATTTTTTTAATTACAAGGTCTTCTTGTAAAATTTCTCTAGATACGTTGAGAGGTAAGTCGTTTGATTCAACAACGCCTTTCACGAAGCGTAGGTATCGAGGGACAAGTGCTTCGCAGTTATCCATAATAAAAACACGTTTTACATACAGATTAATTCCATGTTTCACACCTTCGTGTTGGAACATGTCGAAAGGGGCCTTGCTTGGCAGGTAAAGTAGGGCTTTAAATTCTAGCGTGCCCTCCGCAGAGTAGTGGACGGTTTTGAGAGGGTCTGTGTAGTCGTGCGAAATGTGTTTGTAGAATTCATTNTATTCCTCTTTTTTTACTTCATTTTTAGGGCGCATCCAGATTGCCTTCATAGAGTTTAGTGTTTCCTCTGTAATGGTAACCTTTTTTTCAGCGCCTTCCTTTGGGTTTCCTTCTTCATCCAGCTCTGGTTCTTCGCGAGTTATATCCATAAGTATTGGATACTCAACGAAGTCAGAGTATTTCTTTATTATCTCACGCAAACGGAATTCAACTATATAATCTCTACAGTCTTCTTTAAGTGATAGTGTAATCTCAGTGCCGTGTTCATCTCTTCCTCCTTCTGTGATCTCATAAGATCCATCGCCAGATGATTCCCACGTCCATGAATTATTACCTCCTGCTGGGCGAGTTTTCATGGTTACTTTATCAGCAACCATGAAAGCAGAATAAAATCCTACTCCAAATTGGCCTATTAGTTCTGGGTTATCAGTGGAATTACCTTTTTTGATTTCTTCCATGAACTTACGAGTTCCAGAACTTGCTATAGTGCCAATATTTGCTTCCAACTCATCTTTAGTCATTCCAATCCCATTATCTTCAATGACCAAAGTCTTTGCTTCATTGTCTATGTATAACTTTATGCGAAAGTTTGTCTGCTCATTTAGCAATTCTTTGTTAGATAGAGCGTTAAATCTTAGTTTATCTATTGCGTCAGAACTGTTGCTGATCAATTCACGTAAGAATATATCTTTGTTAGAATACAGGGAGTGTATAACCAAGTCCAAAAGCTGTTGGACTTCCGTTTTGAATTCTTTCTTTTCAGTGGCCATGGTTGCTTAGTCAAAAGCGCGTGCACAATAAACCGTTTATATACATAAACTGCAAGCGTTTTGCGTGGATTCTGTGGTTTATTGGATTTTCGCTTCACCGTCTAAATTCTTCGATGTAGATTCGTTAAGCGATTTCATGAAAGAGCAGCAGGATTCAAAAAATATTAATGATTTAGTTAGTCTTTTTACTGGTCGCATTGAGATTGATTCTAATTTTAAGTCTAGAACCAATATAAATCATGTGGTGTTTGATTTTGATGGTACTATTTCTTTAATTCGTGAGGGTTGGCCTGATGTTATGCTGCCAATGTTCGAAGAACTTCTCCCCAATGTTCAAGGCGATATTTCCGAGTCGGTAAGGAAGATGCTTCTTGACGACATAATGACTCTTAATGGAAAGCAAACTATCTATCAAATGATTCGGTTTTGTGAGAGAATTAAAGAACGTGGAGGAAATCCTGAAGATCCGATTTATTATAAGAGAGAATATTTACGTAGATTGGATGCTAAGATCAATNGCAGGGTGGAAGCGCTGGTAAATGGAGAAGAGCTTCCAGAAAAGTTCTTGTTACANGGAATTGTAAATCTTTTAAATCAATTTCAGCATCGTGGTTTGAATCTTTATTTAGCTAGCGGCACTGATGAGCAATATGTCAAAAGAGAAGCTGAGCTTCTTGGTGTTTCCAAGTATTTCGGGGATCATATTTATGGTGCGCTAGATGATTATAAAAGTTTTTCTAAGAAAATCATAATAGAGCGCATTTTAGAAAATAATTCCGTATCAGGTGATAGTCTATTGGTCATCGGTGACGGTTACGTTGAGATTGAAAATGGAAAGAGTGTTGGGGGAGTTGCCATAGGNGTTGCGAGTGACGAAGCTAATAATGGTAGTGGTGAATTTGATGAATGGAAACGGCAGCGCCTCATTGGGGTTGGCGCCGATATAGTTATAGCTGATTATAGAGATTCGTCTCTTTTATTAGAATTAATCTTAGGTAAATGATTGGTAAGAAATTAGAAATAAATAAAATTAAGCCGTTACCACTTTCGCAGCGAAAAAGCTTTTTTGGTGTTGATGAGATTATGGTTCCTGTTGAAAGTGAGCCAAAGCCTGTAAGTGATTCGATATATTGTCAGATTCAAAAATGTGCTAATAAAATTCGAGATGCTCGATCTAGAGGGGCTTCCGTAATGTTGATTTACGGTGCGCATTTAATAAAAAACGGTGCGGCATACTTATTGGANGACTTTTTAGTCAACGATAAATTNACTCATCTTGCAACAAATGGAGCAGGCACTATTCATGATTGGGAATATTCNTGGCTAGGTCGGTCAAGCGAATGTGTTCGGTCCAATGTTGCATCAGGTACATTTGGGACTTGGGAAGAAACAGGTAAAAATATAAATCTCTCTTTACTCGTTGGTGGTATAGATGGTTTGGGGTATGGGGAGTCTCTTGGGCGTTTGATTAATGATGAAAAGTTAGATGTTCCTAGTGCTAGAGAACTAAAAGATTTAATTAAAAAGTTTCCAAACGATGAAAACACTGGCGCAAGAGTTGAATTGCTCCATTCTTTAATCAATGGTTATTCAGAAGAAGGTGTTTATGCTTTGCAGCATAACTGGAAAAAAGCCTCAGTTTTGGCTTCCGCATATCGACATAAGATCCCGCTAACTGTTCATCCAGGTATTGGTTATGATATTATATCTAATCATCCCATGTTTAATGGGGCTTCTATTGGCCGAGCTGCTCAGGTGGACTTTCAAAAATTTGCTTCAAGTGTTGATGGTTTAGATGGTGGNGTTGTTTTGTCGGTTGGATCAGCAATTATGGGNCCNCAGGTGTTTGAAAAAGCTATTAGTTTTGTTAATCATTTACGATTGTCTGAAGGTAAGAAGATTGTAAGAGACCATTCTTTATTTGTTGTGGATTTACAAGATGGAGGCGAGTGGGATTGGTCAAAAGGTGAGCCGCCAATAACAAATCCTGCTTATTATCTTCGTTTCTGTAAGAGTTACGCTCGAATGGGTGGGGATATGAGCTATTTNCAATGTGATAATATCACATTTATGCAACATTTGAGGCAAGCNTTGCTAGAANACTGATGAAGAATAGCCGTTTCCAGGAAATTACAAATTGTTATTCTCAATTAAGTGTTGCTGTAATAGGGGATTATTGCTTAGACCGTTATTTAGAAATTGACCCAAATAGGACTGAAGTTTCAATTGAGACTGGTTTAGATGTTTTTAATGTGAAAAATGTAAGGTCTCAGCCTGGGGGNTGTGGCACGGTTTTAAACAATCTTATTTCTCTTGGATGTGATAATTTATTTCCTGTGGGTTTTGTAGGACAGGATGGTGAGGGTTATGAATTATTGATGAATCTACAGGGAAATAAGTCAGTTAATCTGGATTATTTTCTCCAAACTTCTGAAAGGCGTACTTTTACTTACTGTAAACCATTAATTGTGGATGGTGTNGGTGTNCCGCGTGAGCTGAATCGCTTAGACACTAAAAATTGGACAGATACACCAGAAGCTGTACAACTAGATTTGGCTTCGTCTGTTACTCAATTAGCTAAGCAAGTGGATGTAATTGTATTGTTAAGTCAGGTTGATCGATCAGGGACGGGGGTTTTGTGTGGTCGTGTTCTTGAAGCACTTCATCAGGTTCGAAAGGATTATCCAGAGCTTTTAATTATAGCTGATAGNCGAAGTGGGTTTGCTCATTTCCCAAATGTTTGTTTAAAAATGAATCGAGAAGAATTCCTGTTGATGATTGGTGCGNGAGGTAAGCTGACAATTTCGGAACTAATGAGGCAGATTTCTATTTTATCTGATCAAACAGGGCAGGGCGTATTTGTGAGTTTAAGTGAGGAGGGTATTGCTGGCGCCTTTCCAGGCTTTTTGGCTGATCATGTTGAAGGGTTTCCCTGTCGAGGCGAAATAGATGTTGTTGGTGCAGGTGATGCAGTAATGGCAAATTTGGCTTTAGCTTTAGCAGCTAATGGTACGGCAGCTGAATCAATGCGTATAGCAATGGCAGCGGCATCTGTTGTTGTTAAGAAATTAGGAACTACAGGAGTAGCAACTCAAAATGAGATCGCCAATATTCTAATAAATGACGATTTATAATTATTGGTAGTGTGGCGGTTTTTTAATTGTACTTTTTATTTGTTCCATTTGGTTAAATTCAGCAGCTGTAGATAATCCAGTAATCTGNTTTTGAAGGTTTTGAATTATCTTTTCTTGCTCAATGACAGTCTGATTTAATGACTCTATTGTTTGTTCNAAATGGGCTAAAGTAGACTCAATAATGATAATTCTGTCATCCTCTTTCATATNAAAATTATAAACTAATTTTNGTCTATGATCAAAATTTCCGAATCTGATTTTCCCTGACTTTTTTTATCTAAAATGCATAATCATGTTTTTTGGGAGTAATTAATCATTTTTTTATAATGAATTTAGATAATTTATCAGATTTGAAGAGGAGGCTTGGTTTTGGTGTAAACCTTAATTCCAATGAAGATAGGAAAAGGCTTACAGAAATTATCAATGCGAAATTGTGGTTCCGAGGTCAGCCTATTGTTGGAGATGAAGAGGAATTTGAGCTGCTTAAAATGACNCGTCATTTATTGGCAAATTTTCAGGAAAAAAATAGACTCTTATCGGATCACCTTTGTCCTTCAGATGCTCGAATACAGTCTTTTTTGGATAATTATTTGGCAGATTGTGGAGTTGAAATACCTCGCTTACCTAGTAATGCCTTTCAGTTGGAACATCATGGTTTGGCTAGAACCTTATCTTTGCCTCCTGACAGAGACGATTTTTCTTCTGATATATTAGAATCTTACCGAGTAGAACAAGGAGTTTTACATAATCCAAGAAGTGACAGGCGTACTACTAAGGGGGTTTTTCATATTGTGGAAAAGGGATTGCCAATTCCAAGTGATAAAAAATCTGTTTCAGTTTCTGTTTTTGCAAACTTATTGCGGCATTCNCTAAATCCGCCTGAGAGCTTTTTAGAGGTTCCCTTCTCTTCTTCTCAGCCTAATAAGGCTTGTCTTTTTGTTTCCCTATTACTGCGTCCAGTTGTTGTGCCGGGCATTCAGGATTTGGTTGAAGAGCGCTCTATGGAAACACGTTTTTTTGTTCCTGGCAGCTTGGTTGCAAACCTTGATTTTGTAGAATCTATTTTCGGTAATGGTGGCGACCCTTATTTGGCTGAGAATGATTCNGCATTGAATCCTGCGAAGTGGACGGGGCATACGGGCTGCGTAATTCTTGCCCCTCATTTAGTTCANATAACAAAAAAAGAGCTTGGTCTGCCGAATGTTTCAGAGGCTACGGAAAGGCAGAAGCGAGACGGGATGTGTTGGGAAACAGAAGATGAATTATATAATGATGGGGGAGGGTTTAAGGTCGCTTGCCGAGATTCTTCTGGAGTTATGGTCACATTGATTGCTGATAATTATTTTGGATATTGTAAGAAAGAGGTTAAAACTCAGATAAGTTTCTCAGCAAATTTATTGGGAGGAGCAGAGGAAGAACATGCTGGTGGAGCTGTGGCTTATCCNGGCTACGACCTTGGTGAGGAATTTATATTCAGTGATTACAGAAAAGATGTAGATCATGTTTTTAGTGATGTGGTTTCTGATTTTGGAGAGTTAATGGAAATTCAGCCGGAGGGGCATGCGGTGGACAAGCGTTTTAAAGATATTTTTTACGTCCCTGAAAATTCTCATTTTGAATTGCGCAAACAAAGAATTCATTGGGAAAAAAATGGGCAGATTAATTCGATACGCTTAGTGCCTTATATTACTTATGTATTGCCTTCGGGTTATAAAGTTTCAATGGTTCGAAGATCTGTAGGTGGACATTGGCGTCTAGTAGGAGTGACAGCTGAAGGTGTCTTTTGCCATAAGCCATGTACTGTGTCTGGAGGTGGTAAATCAGAAATTTCAAAATCAATTAAAGATGCGATTATAGCGGGTCCAGTATTTGTTTCAGACTTTCAGAAGGATATGGAACTTGCATCTAGTATCATCAATAAAGATTATTCCGATAGATTTAAAGTGCAGCCGGAAGAAAAACGAGGCAGAAGCATTCTTGATGAACGGCGGTCATTGGGTTCTGTGATCAAGNTGCTTACACCGAGCCGTGAATATATAGATGAATATAATGAATGGCTTCGTTCTATTCCAATGCATATAAGAGACTTAGTTTTTACTGTTAAGCGATTTTATAAATCTAGTTGGGGAGGTGAATGGAGTAGGCATTTTTCTGTTGATACGGTTAATGGTCTCCCCGGAAAAGAACTTAAGTACAAGAATCAAAAATTAATTGCGCAATACTTAAGAGTGGGNTTTGNTGATAAATCCCTTTGGCGAACTTTCACCCTCCGAAAAGACTTTATTCCAGCGTTTAAGATACAACGAGAGGACGATATTTCAGCTTCAACTGTAGTTGCGGCAAGTTCAGTTAGTTACTTGAAAGGGACTGAACATCGCGCATCAGTCAAGTTCATTTCTAATTGTGAGTATCGATTCTTCCAGCGACCTGATGATGCAATACACAGGGGGTACGATAAAAAATCTGAATCAGATTTTACNAGAGAGAATTTATTTGCTTCTAATTATCATCCTTTAACCAAAGATGAAGCTACTGAAGAAGTCGCTGATGCCTTAGAGTTCGGAGAGTACACTCCTGGTCTTCAGAAAGTATTTAATGAATTTCTTGCTCCTGATAATGAGCGTGGATTTATGCTGTCTACTGCAAGGCCTCGAGTTGTAGACGGGAAACATACTAAAAACCCCCGTTATCTTCAAAATAGACCTGATGTTGAAGACCGTAGAAGCAGTTACTTGGCGGAGCAGGGAACAAGACTTTATCGCCGTGTGCCACTTGATAAAGCAGTACATGTTCCAGTTGATTCAGTTTTAGCTGGTCGTAGGAATAATCCGCCAGATCATGATGCTGGAATACGTGCACTTGCTGTCTTTAGCCCTATTCATTATCAGCAGCTACCAGAGCTTTTTATGGATTTTGTTAGCTCGTTGACAGGGAAGTCTCCTTCGACTACTGGAGCTGGATCAGAAGGCGCCTTAACTAAAGGTCCATTTAATGCTCTTTTGCCTATTGTTGATTTGAATAATGCCCTTATCAGCTTAATGTTAACTGGAGACGACTGTTTTAGTACAGCTGCCGGTTATATAGGGCCAAAATATCGAGTTGATCATGACATTAGTTTACTTATCCCTGAGATTTGGGCGAGAATGTCTGAAGAAGAAAGAGGGGCTGATTATCTTATTTCTGAGGGGTATCTAACTAAAGTTGAAGACTTTGAATATGAGGGGGAATTAGTTGAAGCTAGCAGGTTAGGATATCGAATCACGCGAAGATTTGTTCTTGATTTCTTTGGTCGTGTTTTTACGAATCCAGATTCTGTCGTTCCTGAAGATATGTTGAAGCCTGAATTGCAAGGCATGCATGATTATGTTGATGGCATTACTAATATTATAGAGACTCAAAAGCGTATTTCTGACTTATACTTTGATGATGGTTCTGTGGAAATGGCGATACCTCCATTAAAAGCTTTGTTGCATATAATGTCACATGGGCAATACGAGGGTAAAACCTTATCTGATCAATCAATTAGGGATTTATTCGATTCAAAGAAGATACTTGAACAGCCTTGGTATAAAGAACGGCTTTTGATGAAGCAGGAAAAAGATGTTGCTTACTTATCGAAGCAATCTGCCTATATAAAAGAATATTTATCTAAAGAGTCTCACAGGATTGAAGCTGATAGGCTTCAATTAAATGAACGATTAACAGACATTCAAGCTAAATTAGAAATAACCAAGGGTAGTGACTATTTAAAAAGCTTGGAAGGAACTATTGGTCGCGATGTTTCATTATCGTGATTGATAATTGAAGATGGCTCCTGAGGTAGGACTCGAACCTACAACCTATTGGTTAACAGCCAACCGCTCTACCATTGAGCTACTCAGGAATACCGAGGGGCGGAAAACGTAGCGGCTTGATATACTATTCGTCAATAGATTTTGATGAATTATTTTTGAGTATTTTGTTTCTTTACTGTTATTAAGCTTAATTTCGTTTCTGTATCTTAATTATAGTGCTTTTATTTAATATCCATTCGAATTTTCTGTAGTTCAATCTNGTTAGTTGTTTTCTGGAAGACCTTCAATATGTCCAATGTCCTTAATTGGATCAAGAATTGNGAGTACTTGTTTTAGTAATTCTTCATTAATTGGAGTTTCTGCCCACTTGGCCCAGTTTTTGACATTTTGTGGGTTTGCGCTGCCAGCGATTGTTGTAGATATATCTTTGTTTGCTACACAGAANTGAATGGCTAATTGAGCTATATCTACTCCGTATTTTGAACATAGTAAGGCTGCGTTTTTGCATGCAGCACGTACTTCTTCTGGTTCTTTATGCCAATCCGGTAATGGTGAATTTGTAAGAAGCCGTGCACAGAAGGGGCCTGCGTTCATGATNCCAACACTTTTCTGNTTAAGATATGGGAAAATTTTTGAGAGTTTTGTGTTTTGTAAGTGATAATTATTGTATGAGAGAACAACATCAACATCTATTTGGTCTAAAATAAATGGGAATATTTTGATTGGATAACCTGAGAAACCTATATATCGAACTTTTCCCTGATCCCTAATTTTTTGAATTGCTGGAATTGTTTCGTCAACGATCTGTTGCATATTTACAAATTCTATATCATGGCAAAGGATTATATCTAAGTGGTCAATTCCCATTCGGTGTAAGCTAACNTCAATACTTTCGACAACACGTTTAGCAGAGAAGTCAAAATGTTGAATGTCATANCGNCCTAATTTTGTTCCTATATTAAATGAATCNCGTGGAATGTCTCTTAGTATTTGNCCTAGCATAACCTCACTCATNCCTCTGCCGTAAAATGGTGAAGTATCGATAAAATTCATGCCAAGATCTATGGCGGTTCGNCATGATTTAAGTGCGTCGTTGATACTAATTCTTCTGAACTCTTGNCCTAGTGAAGAAGCTCCATAGGAGATTACCGGCAGNTTTATTTCTGTTTTGCCTAGTTTTCGTTGTTCCATGTTAAATTTCGTATATTTTTTTAATTTTTTCGGGGATACTGATTGAGCGTCCTGATTTTATATCAATAAGTGAACAGTCAAGATAGCCTTTGCTGCAAAGTTTATCGTTATCTTTTCGATTTATTTTAAAGTCTATGTTTACTCCTCTGCTATAAAAACTACTGATATTAGTAGTTACAGAAAAGTGNTCATTAANTTGAAGTGGCCTAATGAATTCAATATGAGAAGTTCTAATGACCCAACTATATCCGAGATCTAAAAATGACTGCATTGACATTTTGTAGCACCTTTCCATTTGGTCGAATCTTGCGGCTAGAACATAGTCCATGTAACGGCTTGAATGAACGTGTTGATTCATATCGATATCGTCTGGTCTGACCTGAAGTTCGCTAGTAAACTTTGAATAAATGTTTTTCAATAAAAAAACAAAAATAACTGCGCTCATGTAGAGTGTCGAATTAGTAATTGATAATTATTTGTTCGAATTCATTTTAAATTAAGATTTTATATATCTGGATCTTGTCTCAAATGCTTCGATTGTGCATGTTTCCCATTCANTATTTATGAAGTTTGGAATTTGTAACGAGGTGTTTGAGGGATGGAGTATTGATGATTCAATAAGATTTGTTGCTGAGACTGGTTATGATGCAATTGAAATTGCACCATTTACATTAGCTCAATATGTGACTCAGGTTCCTATCTCAGAGCGGGATAGAATACGTAAGCTGGCCGTTGATAATGGTATTGTAATTTCAGCTATACATTGGGTGCTTATTAAAACGGAAGGTTTATATATGACGCATACGGATCCTGTAATACGTCAAAGGACTTCTGATTACTTCTGTGAATTAGTTGATTTTTGTTCTGATTTGGGAGCTGAAAANATTGTAGTTGGTTCTCCTAAATTACGGAATCTTCTACCTGGAGTAAGCTTTGAGCAGGCTTTAGAGTTAGCTCGAGAAACTCTTATGTCTGC
>PAOJ01000065.1 GCA_002708005.1 Verrucomicrobiales bacterium
TAGAGTGAGAGCCTGTGGGTGATTGTGCTTCCAGCCAAGATGTTTCGAATCGCCATAGCCAATCATATCATAAGAGAAAACGACCGCTCCCATTCGGGCTAGTGTGGCACATCGATGTTGCTGGGAAGGTCTCTGTCTAGCTCCTTCTGGCCCATTAAAGTGGCCGTGAGGGCATAAAACCCCGGGCCTTTTTCCTTTATGCCCAAGTGGGCGATATAAATTCCCGTAAACAAAAAAACCTGTCCGCGCTTCAAATGATGCCGTCTCTACCGTGTAGCCGTTGTACTGACGTTTGTTTTTGATGATTGGATTCAGAGGCGTTCGATTAGGGAGGGGGCTGAGCTTTGCTCCGACCAAAATTTGCTCTCGCACAGCAGCCGCACGCTCTTTCCATTCGGCCTTAGTTGAATGCGTTGCCGCTAGGCGCTTGAGCTGAGCAACTGCATCGGCCTCCGAGTGATAATTTCCTTGGCAGAGGATCGGCTTGTCGTTGGCTTCCGCTGTAAATGAGATTGCGAGACAAAGAAAAAGAGGTAGGGGCTTCACACAACAAAATTGTCAGATCCGACTGCTGACCGCAATCTAAATGCTCTCTCTTCAGTCCCTACAAGCTATATCAAATTTCTTTAAAAACTGTGATGGGGTTGCCGCAGCTTATCTGAAATCAAGAAATTTCTCCTCCCTTGCATTGTCGTAGAAAAACTTTTTTAGTACACTTCATCTCTCTCGCAAATGAAGACTCTGCTCTGCATTTTTGTTTTTGCCTTGGCTGGCTGGATGAATTCCCAAGCAATCGAAAAGCCAAATATTGTTCTCGTCATGGTCGACGACATGGGTTGGTCAAACATCGGCCCGTATGGGGGAATGGTAGAAACGCCGACGCTGGATAGACTGGCGCGAGATGGTGTTCGTTTCGATCAGTTTTACAATGCAGCTCGCTGTTGCCCCACTCGCGCTACCTTGATGACAGGATTGCACCCTCACCAAGTTGGTGTAGGGCACATGATTCTGCCTGTACGGCCTATTGCAAATGGAGACCCCCAAAACCCGCGCTCTTCGTTCCCTCTTACCAGCAAAGATAGAGCCGAAATCCCCTATGCTTACCAAGGCTGGATGGACGTCACGATTCCGACGCTTCCCGAAATGTTGAAGGTTGCTGGGTACGGAACCTACATGACGGGCAAATGGCATCTTGCCAATGAGAAGCCCGAGACTTGGCCTTTACAAAGAGGTTTCGATAGGTTCTACGGACATCTCGCCGGCACATCAGACTTCTTTCGCCCGGCCAACCTTCACCGAGGAAACAAGCCTATCACGGCCAAAGGAAGTCGTTACTATATCACAGATGCAATTTCTAAAGAGGCGATTGATTTTCTTTCCGAACACGATAAAGAAAAGGACGATCAACCCTTCTTCCTTTACCTCGCATACAACGCCCCTCATTTTCCTGTTCAGTGTATGCCTGAAGATTACGAAAAATATCGTGGTCGCTTCATGGAAGGGTGGGACGTCCTTCGCACAAAAAGGCTCGCCAAACAAAAACGGATGGGCCTCGTGCCTCAGAACACCAAGCTAACGCCGCGACCTAAGAATATCCCGGCTTGGAATTCATTAAGCAAAAAGAAACAGAATGAGATGGACGCCATAATGTCTACCTACGCTGGCATGATTGATCGAGTCGACCAGAATATCGGAAAAATCGTTCGTCATCTCGAACAGACTGAAGAACTCAAAAACACCATAATCTTTTTCCTTTCCGACAATGGAGGGGAGGCAGAGACGGGACCTCTCGGGCAATTCCAATTTAAGAATCTGGGTATCTACGGTAAGGGGGGAAACAAATATGGCAAAGGCTGGGCTTCACTTTCAAATACTCCATTCCGTGAGTACAAACACTTCGCTCATCAAGGAGGTATCCAAACCCCATTGATCGTACATTGGCCTAAAGGCATCCCAAGCGGAAACACCAACCGCATCCTTTCTCAATTTGGCTATCTTCCCGATTTGGTCGAAACTTGCCTTGAAGTTGCTCGGGCTAAACGTCCTCAAAAAAAGAACGGCAAAACCGTTCCTGTCGGTGATGGTATAAGCTTTGTAAAAGCCTTACAGGGCTCCAAAGCTCCTTTACATACCAATCCCATTTTCATCGAGCATGAAGGAAACCGTATCGCCCACGAAGGAAAATGGAAGCTCGTGTCCTACGCCAATAAGCCCTGGGAACTATTCGATATGGAAGCCGATCGCAGTGAAATCAACGATCTCGCAGCCCAACGCACAAGTATAGTCAAACATCTAAACAACGCCTACGCTAAATGGGCCAAACGCGTTGGCGTCGTAGACTGGANAGTTGCGCGTAATTACAGTGTGTACANGGCAAAGAAAAAGAAAACTCCCCCCAAACAGAAGTAATNGTTGGTTAANCTCNTAGTCTGAACAAGACCTNTCATTTCTTTTTCCTCCTTGCCGCCAGTTCAGTNGCGTGCCCTTGGTCCCCTTGACTCGNCATCCAGTCTTGAAGTTGTTTCCTTAAACGATTTTTTAACTTTGAATTTATTTNNTCTTCAACAAGGTTATTTAATTCATAAGGGTCTTTACTAAGATCGTATAACTCCTCTGGCGGACGGTTCAAATAACGTTCCACAAGNCGCGCTGCTCCCGGATTTGTCTTTGCTTCCCGCAACCACGATGCCCAGTAATTCTCCTTGTCATTTTTTGTAAGCGCATTCTTATATGTTACCTTGTGGTTAAGGTTCATTATATACTTCCATTTTCCAACTCGAACAGAGCGAACGGCATAACCTGTGGGCGGCGAACCAATGGCATTCATCTGNGTGTGTACGCCATAAGTAACCGTGTTGTGATGGATGGTTTTTCCCTGCAACACTCCTAAGAAACTTCGACCATCCAATCCATCAATAGGACTGCCCCCGGCCATCTGAATAAGTGTAGGAACAATATCAACATAATGGATCATGGCATCAGTCACACTTCCTGGCTTTACGACCCCTGGCCACCGAACAATGAACCCCACGCTTAGACCGTTTTCATAACAAGTCCATTTGCATCCTGGATATTGCGCTCCTTGTTCAGTTGTGAAGATCATCGCTGTGTTTTTAACCTGTTGTGCGTTTTTGAGAATTTTCATGCACAGTCCAACTTCTCGATCTAAGTCCGTGATTTCTCCATAATATCTTGTTAATGATAGTCGCATTTCCTTCGTATCGACTAAATAAGGAGGGACAGTTAATTTCGATGGATTGTATTGAGAAGAGTCTCCAGAAGTCCATGGCACATGAGGACTATCAGATGTAACCACTAAACAAAACGGCTGATTCTGATCTCTATTAACAAATTCCCGAATAGCAGCCGGATTAACTTTGTTGGATAATTGTTCAAAGGGAAAGGAATCTGGAGGCCCAAAGTGCCGTTTTCCGCTAAGACCTACACGATATCCGAGCGCCTTTAAATAATGAACTAAGCTTTTGGTTCCTTGCTTAACTTTAGAATGGTTCGGATAGGCCCCGCTCTTAACCGGGTACAATCCAGTATACATTTGCTGCCTGGTTGGTGCACACATTGCGGTTGATGTGAAAGCCAAATTGAACCGCATTCCCTCTCTAGCTAAATGATCAATATTTGGAGTTTTAACATCCTTATTCCCATAAATACCCACACAATCTTTATTGAGATCGTCAGCTATAACTATCAAAACATTAGGGCGGCTTGTTTTCGCAGTAACTACTGTTACAAGAAGCGCTAAAAGACTTAATACAATAAACAGACGCTGAGTTAATAAAATCTTCATAATCTACGGCTAGAAGTTCCGTACCAAATACCAGATCTCTNCACAAGGCTTTGGGTTCTGTCTTGTGGGGCCGGAAATGGTTGCTTAAAACATGCGTGTGCCGGTTTCTTTAAATAAAAGCTCCCGAACCCAATCTTTTTCCCTGAAGCGCTATATCAATCTGCGATCTAAAAAGATCAACGCTGCCTTAAATCGCTATTTGCCTAAGGCAACAGCCAAGCCTAAAACTCTACATGAATCCATGCGCTATTCTGTTTTCGCTGGAGGAAAACGGTTGCGNCCCATCCTTTGCATGGCTGCAGCTGAAGCTTGTGGGGGAAAAGCTGAAAATTCTTTATTATTCGGTTCTGCCGTGGAGTGCATTCATACTTACTCATTAATTCATGATGATCTTCCTGCATTGGATAACGACGATTATCGGCGAGGCAACAAGACGAACCACATAGTTTTTGGTGAAGGCATTGCGGTATTGGCCGGAGACGCTCTTCTTACCTTGGCCTTCGAGTTAGCAAATCAAGCACCTGTAACTAGCCGCTATAAATCTAACCATTTTATTTCTGAAATAGCGAAAACCGCAGGGCACTCTAAGCTTATTGCCGGGCANGTCGCGGATCTCGAAGGAGAGGGTAAATCTGTCTCTAAAGCTCAGTTGCGATATATTCACGAAAGAAAAACATCTGCACTTTTAACGTGCTCTATAAAACTTGGAGGGATGTCGGCTAATTGTACNCCTAGCCAACTTCGAGCGCTTACCGACTTTGGACACAACGTTGGGTTAGCATTTCAAGTAATAGATGACATCCTAGATGTTACCCAAACTTCAAAACAATTAGGCAAAACGGCCGGAAAGGATGAAGCAGTCCAAAAAGCAACATACCCCTCGGTCGTAGGGTTGGATGAAGCTCGTAAAATTGCAAAAAAACTTACAAATAAAGCCTATGCCGCACTCAAACCGTTTAAAGGCAACGCCGTCGCTCTCGAGGCTCTTGGCGATTACTTACTCAAGCGCGATCACTGAGCAAGGGACGCNTTTGTGTAATCTGGTTTGATTTTTTGTGCTGTCCCAAGTTTACTTCGGTTTCGCTGAAACAACAGCGCACTAGATTTATGGCAACAAAAAATAAAAAACCTTTGGTAAGCATCCTTATGGGGAGCCAATCTGACTGGGGAGTCATGTCAAATGCTGCCCAAAAACTTGAGGACTTAGGAATCCCGTGGGAAGCTCAAGCCATCTCTGCACATCGTGCGACAGATGCTCTAATCAAATATCTTTCTACCGCTGAAAAACGCGGTGTAGAGGTTATCATAGCTGCTGCTGGNGGAGCCGCTCACCTTCCTGGTGTTATTGCTGCTAAAGTGACGCTGCCGGTTTTGGGNGTCCCAATGGAATCAGCTTCCTTAAAGGGAATGGATTCTCTTTTATCTATTGTTCAAATGCCTGCAGGGGTTCCTGTTGGAACATTAGCNATAGGTAAACCTGGGGCTATCAACGCTGCCCTTCTNGCCGTTTCTATCCTCGGAGTCAAATCTGCTAAGTACAGAAAAATCTATGACTCCTTCCGGAAAGAGCAGACCAAAAACGTATTAACTAAACGCCATTTAAAACTTCCAGCTACCTGAGAAAAGGCAAAGGATTTCCACTTATTTAGGCTGCCTTTTTAGGCAGCCTTTTTTCTTGGAATTTTTTGCCTCGTAATAATTAAGGTAGCATATCAGCATTCATTTTTTGCATGAGTCAAAAACAACTTATCGCAAGTAAATTAAAAGCTGCTGCACGTCGCAGAAAAATTCAGCTTTCTTGGCAATGTATGTGGATGGGGTTGTGGATCTGTGTTTGTATTTGGTTCCTCTCTCTTATTTCCTATAAATTATTCCCTGTCCCTACCATTACCTTTTTTTGGGTCGGACTTCTCGGCTTTATTTTTCCCCTTTCTGGATTGATATGGGGGTTCACAAAAAAATTTCCGCCTAAAGATATAGCTCGGTGGATAGATCAGGAAAAGAACCTCAAAGAACGTCTAAGCACAGCGGTTGAACTTGCAGAAGGGAAGCCTATTAATCCCGCGTGGGAAGTATTAGTCCTTCGTGATGCAGCTAGTGCTGTCCAGAAAATAGAACCTAAATCTCTTTTGCCACTTCGGCTGCCCTCATTGTGCTACAGAATTTTACTCTTGTTAATAGTATGTTTTGTTTTGGGCTTTGTTCCTGAACATCGAAACAAAAATTATTTGGATCAACAACGAGACTCTGCCGTCATTGATGATGTCGGTTCTAATCTTGAAAACCTAACCCGTTGGCAATTAAAGCAAAACCGGCCAAACTTTGAACAAACTAAAACTTCGCTAGACTCTGTAAGAGATCTGGGCGCCGAATTNCAGAAGGGAAAAATTGTTCGTGAAGATGCTTTAGCTAAACTCTCAGATNTAAGTGAGAAGCTTCGCTCTGAAATAAAAAAATTTGGCCCTACTGGCTCTTCTATTAAGCCCTCAGCTAATTCGCCCGCAAGACTCCCAGTCGAATCCCAAGCAAATATGAAGAATCGTTTGTCTGAATTGGAGGAGCGCTTGGGAGCCGCCAGNGGCAACGGGCCAGAGAAATTCGAGGATATAAAATCAAAACTAGATGCCATAAAAAATACCGCTTCTGACTTCTCTAATAATAAATTGAATGAAGGAAAGCAAAGTNGTTTAGACATGGCCCAATCCCTAACAAATCTATCAACTATGGCTCAGAAATTAGGACTAGAGCTACCTAATCTGGAAAAAGCAATTGAAGCCCTTAATTCTAGTAATATTGACCAATTCTTAAAGAGTATGGAGTTGGCCTCTCAAGATTTGGAGGAAATCGTAGGGCTTAGCCAAAAAATTCAAAATCTCCAAATGGAGATTGCAGAAACGGGGAAGGATCTATCTGAGCAGTTGGAAAAAGGTCAAATACCAACGGCCTTGGGAACACTGGACGCGATGATAAATCAGCTTGAATCAGACCAGTTATCGAACCAGCAATTGCAAGATATGATTNATGAACTACAGCAAGCCCTATCGCCTGCCGAAAATTATGGGGAGTGCGCGCAACGNCTAGCTGAGGCTAAAGAGGCTGCTAGAGCTGGNAACAACTCTAGCGCATCTCAATCATTAGCAGCCGCCAAAGAAGAACTTAAAAAAATGCTTAACCAAATGGCTGACTCTCAAAGCCTAATGCAAGCTCTCCAAAATTTAGATAGGGCTCAAATGGCGGTGGGAAATTCCCAATCATTTTCTACAACACCCCCCCCTGGCGTTTCTGCTAACGGAAAGCCTGGAGGAGGCGTGGGGAATTGGGCAAACGATAATTACCAATTATCCCCCGATCAACTTTCAGCTCGTTGGGATAACTCCGGTTTCCAGCGTCCTGATACTTCTCCTCGCGGACTCTCCGATCGTGGAAATACGGTACCTGATAATTTCACTCCTACGCGAATTAAAGGACAAATTAATCCTAAGGGCCAAATGCCATCTATTTCTTTACGTGGGATAAGTATAACAGGCAGCAGCCGTGTCGAATTGAAGGCAGCCGTTTCTGCTGCCCAATCCGAAGCCCTTAATGCCCTTAATCAAGACAAGGTTCCAAATGCTTATCGAGATTCTGTCAGGGACTATTTCGACGACTTAAAAAATTAACTCTTATTTTTAAATAAATTTTTATGACCTCAGAAGATAAAATTTCCAAATTCCGCGCTACCTATGATGCCCTTACAGCCGAGATCGGAAAAATAATTGTCGGACAGAAAACAATTGTTGATGGAACAGTTAATGCATTATTTGCTAATGGGCATGTTCTCCTCGAAGGTGTTCCTGGCTTAGGTAAAACGCTTTTAGTTCGAACCCTTAGTCAAGTGCTAGATCTCTCATTCAATCGAATTCAGTTCACCCCGGACTTAATGCCTGCTGATGTAATAGGTACTAACATGGTTCATGAAACATCAGACGGAAAGAGAGCTTTTGACTTTCAGCATGGCCCTATTTTTTCCCACTTGATTTTAGCTGATGAAATAAATCGNGCTACTCCTAAAACTCAATCAGCCATGCTAGAAGCTATGCAAGAGGGCAGTGTAACTGCTGGAGGGAAAATTAGAAAACTCGACTCTCCTTTTTTTGTTCTCGCTACTCAAAATCCTATAGATCAGGAAGGTACCTATCCTCTTCCTGAAGCGCAATTGGATCGATTCTTTTATAAACTACTTGTCGGGTATCCTTCCGCAGATGAATTATCAGAAGTTATAGCACGAACTACGGAAGAGAATCAGGTCCAAGTCAACAAGGTTGTTGATGGCCACGCTCTCTCCGAACTTCAGCTTATGGTCAAGCAAGTACCTGTTGCTTCACACGTTAAAGACTATGCGATTCGTTTAGTTCTGGCATCACATCCAAACACTGAAACCGCTCTAGAAATTACGAACAAATTCCTTCGTTTCGGAAGCAGCCCTAGAGGAGCTCAATCTCTTTTACTTGGAGCTAAAGTTCGCGCACTAACCGAAGGCAGATTCAATGTGAGCTTCGACGACATCCACGCTGTTGCATTGCCTGCTCTTCGACACAGGCTGATCGTAAATTTTGAAGCTGAAGCTGAAGGCATCACAACGGATCATATCTTAGATAAAATTCTGTCTGAAGTGCCACGAGATTCTAAGGCATCTAATGCTTAGTCTTAATATATAATTCGTATATTAAAGCCTAAATTCTACGCTTATTCACCACTGTTAATAACATTGGTGAAAAGTCATATCTATAATTTGTTTTTATTAATTAACTTTCTATTACCATGTTTTAGATAATCTATTTTGATTTTGTTCACACCAGACCCAGTATTCCGATTGTGATTCTGGTTTTTTTCGGTTAGAGAAATGGAGTGCGATCGGTTTACTTGGATTACAACGCTACTACCCCATTAGACCCCAAGGTCCGTGANGTCATGCTTCCATTTTTGGGAGATTTCTTCGGAAATCCATCAAGTATTCACCATATTGGTCGAAAAGCTCGGTCTTTTTTAGATGACTGTAGATACCGTGTTTCTCAGATTTGGAAATGCAAACCTAGTGAAGTTGTTTTTACGAGCGGNGGAACCGAAAGCAACAGTTTGGGNATATGCGGTACGGCNAGATTATTGAAGCCAAAAGGGCGTCATCTTATTACGTCAGCCATTGAACACCATGCNGTTCTTCATNCCGTTGAATATCTTGTTAATAAGGAAGATTTTGAAATGACAATACTACCCGTTGATGCTGACGGGGTAGTTAGTACACAAGATTTAGAGAATGCCATCCGTGATGACACCATATTGGTTTCTATCATGGCTGCTAATAATGAAACTGGAGCCATCCAGCCTGTATCAGAACTNGGCGCTATTTGCCAAAAGNATAANNTCCTTTTCCACACGGACGCAGTTCAATGGATTGGAAAGGAACCCTTTGAAAGCATCCACCAATTTAATGCTGATCTTGTTTCTATATGTGGCCATAAATTTCATGCACCTAAAGGAGTGGGAGCTTTGTTCATNAAGTCTCCACTNTTGCCAGATCCTATTTTATTTGGTGGAGGCCATGAAAACGAACGCCGCGCCGGTACAGAAAACTTGGCTGGTATTGCTGCCCTTGTGGAGGCCATGGAACAGTTTGTAACAACCCCAATTTTTTCTCGGCAGAATATTCAGCCTCTTACAGATAGCTTGGCCGTCTTAACAGAGCTTGATGGTGTTAATTTATCGTCGCCTATTTCGTGCAAATTAGCCAATACCATATCATTTACTATTTCTGGAACTGACAGCATGACACTACTTGCCGCGCTAGACATGGAAGGAATATGTGTATCCAGTGGCTCCGCTTGTTCGGCTGGCTCCCTTAATCCTTCTCACGTTATTTCAGCTATGGGAAGGAGCGATGAAGATGCAAACTCTCTTGTTAGATTTTCTTTAGGAAGAGAAACTAAAGAAGAAGACATAACTTTCGTTTTAAATAAATTCCCTGAAATTATTGAAAGAGTGCGAACATCTTAATTACCTCCGAATGGGTTGTTAAAACATTCTCAATTACTTTCGCTTCTCTTCCCAAATATCAGTTTGTTAGAAAATACTGACAATGCTTTTAACATCCATAATTAATTATTTCCTAAATTTTTTAGTTATAATGGGGGTTTATTCACTTTTTCACGTTACTTAATAATAAAGCTTCTTTTAAAAAGAGATGTTTTATTAATCTGTGTTTTTTAAAATTTAAGCTCAAAGAATCATTAAATTTAGATTTCTTTTCATTAGAGCGAATTCTATGATTCTCCCCCAGATGAAACTGAAGATTGGAAAAGAGGAGCTTATTGCGGGTTTGCAATCCGTTCAAAATGTTGTGTCTACAAGGACAACGCTCCCCATTCTCTCAAATGTTTTACTAAGTGCAGAGGGCAATAAGATTTCGTTAACAGCTACAGATTTGGATGTAACAATATCAAATTCAAAAGAAGCAAATGTAGAAGCTCCAGGATCTTTCACTCTACCGGTTAAGAAATTGGTAAGCATAGCTAGAGAAATAGGAGGCGGAGAAATAGAGCTAGAGGTAAATGGAAACCAGTGCACTATTCAGTCTGGAGCTTCATTCTACAGGATGAACGGACTAGCAGCGGAAGAATTTCCACCACTTCCAGATTTTGCAGGACAAACAAAACTAAAGCTCGATCAAGCTAAGTTAAAGGCAATGCTGAAAAGGACCGCTTATGCAGTTTCAACAGATGAGAATAGGTATGTTTTAAATGGTCTCTACTTCATATTTAAAGAGAATAAGCTTACGTTGGTAGCAACAGATGGAAGAAGACTGGCTTTAGCAGAGGAAGACATAGAATTGCCGGAAGAAGCGCAATCAGAGGCAATTGTTCCGACCAAAGCGATACAAGAGCTTGCCCGACTTCTAGGAGATGAAGGGGAAGCGGAATTGCAGCAGACCGAAAATCAGGTTTCATTTTCGATTAAGGATGAAAAAGGGAATGAGACGTTAATCGTCTCAAAACTCGTTGAGGGAGCTTATCCGAACTACAAGCAGGTTATACCGGCAGAATCAAAACAACGCGTCACAATGGACAAGGAGGAGCTACAACAAGCAATGCGAAGAGCTGAGATCATGACAAGCGATAAGGCGAATTCTGTAAAAATGACATTTTCTGAAAATAATTTAACCATTACGTCAAATTCTCCAGAGGTAGGAGAGAGCCGAGAAACGATGGCAATAAATTATGGAGGTGAAGAGGTATCAATAGCCTTTAATCCGCAATTTTTCATAGATCCACTTAAAGCACTCGATGTTGATGAGGTACATTTTGAGTTTACTGACCAACTGAGTCCAGGGGTGATAAAGGCAAACCACCCGTTTCTATACGTCATTATGCCGATGCGCACTTCATAATCTAAATCCAAAGGGATTTAAATTAGGCAAATGCTCAATTTTTGAGTGCTTTTTTTGCTCGTTCAGGACGCTTCCATCGATTGTGAACCCAAAACCAATTAGCAGGGTCTTCGCGTATNTAATCTTCATATGTGGCGTTGATATCGGACATGATATCATTGACTGACCGAGCATTTCCGTTGNTGTGAGTNNTAATTTCTGGTCCGAGCTCAAGCTCCCANCGCCCAAGTCCGACACGNCTGCACAAGCAACAATGAAGGCGCAAGTTATATCGAAGTGAGAAAATAGCGGGTGCTGGGTTTGTAGAACAAGGGAGCCCGAAAAGAGGGAGTTCAATTCCGGATCGACCTGCATTTTGATCGGCTAGTAAGCCAGTGATGGAATTAGGGCGCTTCATAAAAGACATGAGTTTTTTTCCTTCAAAACGCCGATCAAAATAGTGGCAACCTGATCTATTTCTAATCTTAGTTACTAGTTTTTCAACCCAGGGTTGATTAAAGCCGCGATAGGTTGTTCCCACATCAAATTTCGGGGCAAATAGTCCGGCATTGGCGTATAATTCAAAATTACCGAAATGTCCTATAGCAAACATAAAACTAGGGTTTGAACCATCATTGCGCTGGGAAAGATCCAGATGCTCTAATCCTTTTACGGAAAGAATATCAGAAAGGTTTTTTAGAGATATATGAGCCGTCTTTAAAACAGATAAGTAAACTTCACCTAACCGGCGAAAGTTTTCTTTTGCTAAAGAAATGATTTCAGATTCTGAATGCGAATTACCCAAACTATTAGTCAGGTTATTCACAGCAAGCTTGCGATGGCCTGTATCTATGAAATAAAACACAAAGCCAATTTGTCTTCCAATGAAACAAACTAATTTAAGGGGCAGCAACCTTATAAGCATTACGAATAAGGAGGAGACGAAATAAAGAAATGCATTCACAAGCTAGCGGAAACAAATTTGACGTACACAATCCTGAAAATCTTTAGCGCCCTTTAAGATACGGATTTCAACACGCATAAAATAGATAGGCAAATCACGGCGATCTATTTTAGGGAACCGAACAGCATCTTTCTGCGTGGTAACAATCATATCTGCCTGACGAGTTTTGCTGCGGTTAATGGCGTTTAGGATTTCTTGTTGTGAAAAACGGTGGTGATCCACAAACCTTTTTGAGTATACCAATTCACTTCCAAGTGAGAT
>PAOJ01000066.1 GCA_002708005.1 Verrucomicrobiales bacterium
CCTCCCGTTATCATTGTAGATGTGAATTTGCGACGATTAATTGAAATCTTATTTTTATTGCGGTTAAACATCTTTTGATTCTGGTCACTGCTATGGAATTTTCAACTCGAAAACCCTTACTAGCTTACGAAAATTTTCTTGTTCTAATACTGTTCCATGCATTTTTTTCGAATGACTAAATAATGGGTTTAATCTTCCTATGCCTCCTTTGGGCCATTTAACGCTATAGTTTGAATCTTTATTATCAATTGATGGGAAATCTGTGCTTATGTATTGAGCTCCACTCGAAAATGCTTTTTGCATTTGCTTGTAATCGACGTTTTTAAACTGGATCAGATCAGAGTCAGCTCTAGTTCTAATTAGATAACCTTTAGCTACATTCTTTTTAATAGTTGAATAGTTTCTTATCGGATCGTTGATTTTTAAGAATGCTGACTCAGAGCGGCCAGGTGGAGAACTAACAAACATGAGTGCTTCTTTCAGTTGCGGATGCAATTTTAGATAGCTTTCTAATTCCTTTCCTTGATTATCAAGGGCGAAAATAAATCGACCTCTTGATTTATATAAAGAAGGCCATCCTTTTGTTCTTATTGCTTTGTTTAAAGTGCTAAATTTTCCGCGAACTTCGTCGGGTGTAATGATTCGGGAGAGATTTAAAACTGATTTAATTTCTTTCTCCAATTCAACAAAATCTTTAACTCCAAAAATACCTGAGGANGTAGTTGATCCCTCATTTGTGTTTTTTGTTTCAATGAGAATCATTATNGGAAGGTGATATGAATTTTTTCTGGACCATGCTTCGATCTCATGAAGTGCTTTTNTGAGATTTGGTGTATTTGATCTAAAGTCAAAATTTGGAAAGTGTAAAACCTTCATGCCTGGATTTTTCAATGCATCTACATCGAATTCAGGATAATTTCTCCTCCATTTAATTCCATGCGCCATAATTGCTCCGAGAGGTTGAGAGTATCCGCCTCCNTTTATGTCGTGAAATATATCCAACTCNAATTTGCGCATNCCGATTAATTCNAACTGTTCGGTTAAAGGTCGGTGGGAATATTTTATTGCATCAGCTTGTGATGGCATAACCTTACGTATCAGGTTCATAACACTGGAGTGAGGTGCTATGTGNTAGCTGTTATGAGTTCCTATCAGCTGTATTTGGTTTAAATCTAATAAATTATCTGAGCTATTTATTGCGTGAGATTGGAGAGTTATTTGTATCGTTTTATTAGATGGATTTATTCCTTTCTTGATTGAAATTCTATTTCCGTCTTCAGAAATCCAGACAGGTATCTTAGGAGAGATAGATTGCACTCGGTTTAGCCATATTTTGTTTGGTTCTAATTTAGGGGATTTGAATGAATATATGTAATCATTATCATTTTCNNTAAATGCNCCCCTTATAAGCTCAGCTGAATTAGGAGAATAAATGGAGAAGATTAATGAAAATAATATCAATAATTTTTGCATATTTAATAATGTTTATTAATTAGAAAAAGGATTTGAATGTTTTTTTAATTATTCAAATTGATTATTTGTATTCTCGAAGTGAAGTTGATTTATTTGGCGTTTGATATCAATACGGAATTTTCTTTTATGCTGCATGTTTTTCTCTTAATTAGCCCCTATGTTAAAAAGTNATAATCATCAAGANTACTTATGTNTAAGATCCTGANAAATATCACGGGNTTCTTATTGGGNATTCCTTTTGTNTGGATAGGCTATGACCATTTTTTGAGNCCGGAAATATTTGATCCGTTAGTTCCTAGTTATTTAGGTTTTCCTCGTTTCTGGACGCTCTTCAGTGGAGTGCTGGAAATAATTTTAGGTATAGGGGTTATGATTCCATTTAGTCGCCGCTTGGCAGCAAGATTACTAATTATTTTTTTGGTTTGTGTTTATTTGGCAAATTTAAACATGTGGTTAAATGATGTGCCATTTAATGGCACCTTACTTAGTTCAAATGGCCACCTAATTAGGCTTTTAATTCAAATAGTGCTTATCTTAATCAATCTTTGGCTTGCCGAGTTGTTTATTTGGCAATCTNGTAAAGCTCCAGAAGAGAAAGTTAATTAATTTTGGAAGAGACGATCACTATTGCTTGCCCTTATTGCTATTCCGAAACGCTTGTAATTTTAGATGGTGTTGATGGAGATTTAGATTTGGTATCAGACTGTGAGAACTGTTGTCGCCCTATAAACGTCAAGGCTACTGTTGAAGCTGGAACAGTTGTTTCAATACAAGTGGAATAGAATTATTAATTATCATTAAAAAGCCACCGCCTTATGAGGCGGTGGCTATGGTTAAATCATATTTTTGATTGTCAGTTTAGTTAACCTCGGCTGGTGGGATCTCGTTTAATGTGTAGTACCCAATTGGATGGAGAATAGGTTTATTATCGATCGAACGTACTCCTTTTGCCTGCAGCTCGTGTACGTGCCCCTTAATTAGCTTGTCTACTGTGATGCGAACAGTTTTTGGACCTGTTACCTCGGCTCCTAAAATTTCTGGAGTCAACTTATCCACCACTGGGCTGCCGTATTTGGATTGGTAAATATAAGTGTATGCACTCATGCTATATGAGTTTAGGTCGTTAGCGGTTTTGGCGTTGACTTCGTGCGTGAAGGTAAGTTCGAAGCCGTCAGACTTTGCTCGCATCTCGTGAATTTCGAAAGGCACTTTATTTTTCCAGACGACGCGATCAATGGCGAACCGTTTGCCCCCACGTGCTCCCCATCCTCGATCAGTACCTCCAATAAATAAAGTACCACTTGGGTGCATATAGGCACTTATATTTCCAGAGCCGAAACCCTTTAGAAAAGAGAAAGCAGCGCCTTGATAGACTCCATTGATTTTTTCAAGAAAACCCCGGTTGACCACTGAGAAAGTCTGGTCGCATACGAGTAGTTGATTTTTAAATGGTCCAAACTTGCCATTTCCATCGTATGCAAACCCACTCGTGGAGTTGCCCAGTACGCCATGCGGAAAGACTAGGGCAGGAGGCGTCAATTCTTTTACACGATCGCGTTCAACTGGATAACGACTTTCTGATTTTGGCTCGTTTTCAGGTCGTTTCATGACTTTTTTCACTGCATCCAGTTCAAACCATTTCCAGCCTCCTGGATGGCCTTGGAAGGATCCGGGAGGAATATGTTTTAGCGAGCTTGAACCATTCCATGGGCCTTGATTATCTGCGTAGAAAGCTTCTCCTAAATGGTTTAGGCCAATGCCTCCGGGAGAGCGAATGCCGCTAGCTGTCGGGATTAATTCTCCTTCCTTAGTTATCCTTAAGCACCACCCTCTATAATCAATCTGGCTTGAGAAAGATCCGGTTAGACACAATACGATCCACATGTCGCCATTGGGATCTGGTCGTGTGCCAAATGCATATTCATGATAATCTCCAGTAATTCCCCAGCCATCGTTGACGGTTTCAAATATGTCTGCGCGATCGTCCCCATCCATATCCTTCATACGAGTTAGTTCACCTCGTTGGGTGCAGTAGAGCCAGCCGTCATTAAAAGCAAGGTTCAATGGTTCATGAAGTCCCTCAGCATAAAGAGTCCACTTTATGTCCTCTGTTTTTCCAAAGGGATTTGACAGAACGTATACATTTCCGCGGCGACCGCATACTGCAAGTTTACCGTTCGGTAACATTTCGATTCCGCTTGTTTCCAAAACAACTCCCTCAGGAATTGGGAGGCGATCAATTTGATAATAGTCTGANTCAACTGGGTCGGCAGCATTAGCGGACATAAGTTGGCCAAGAGCAACACTAGCAAATAAAGTAAATAGTAAGTTCTTTTTATTCATTTTAAATTTTCTTTTAGTTTTTTCAGTTTTTATGACCGTGAGTGTGTTCTTTTAAAATGTATTCAACATTCCAACGGTAGTGCTGTTTGATGGTTGTTTGACCGTCTACATTCAACTTGATCAGTAACTCTTGACGTCCGGAATTTTCACGAATTTCTGGCTTTAAGCTTCCTAAATCAGAAAATCCAATCTGAAGCATTGAATTGTCAATATTGTATAAATCCTTTTGCTTCGTAATAGATTTTCCAGCAGCTGCGAGATACCAAGTTTGACCTGTTCCTTTGATATTTATATTACGAATAATAAAAGGCATAGATCCAGCTTGAGGACTTGGGTAATCGGTTATTGAAAAATCGCCAAAATTATAACCAAAAGTTGGACGTCTTTCTTTTCCGTCCAAGAAGTAGCCACGAAACCTGAAATTCTTAGCTCTAGTGTCTCGCCCTTCAGCTTTTGGCCATGGGGTATCATTGCTTTTTAGCTGAGCAAATGGTTGATCACGATTAATATTCATTAAGTAATGCCCAGAGGGGCGTTGAAAGCCTTGTCCGCGACCATTCCAATGTTTNGCTCCATCCATAAATGCCCCGTGCCAAAGCATAGCAATTTGCATCGTGTTTGCATCAAAACATAAATTAACTTTTTCAGGGTATCCTACACCAATTCCCCGAGGGCTGGCGCCTTCAATGAAGTTTCTATAAATTCTAGCTTCGGAAGTTATTTCGATAGGATTGCCACTTGGAAAAGCTACCTTCTTTGGTTTAATGACTTGTTTTGCAAGTTGTAGTCTTTTTACATTTGGCCCTGACATCTCTAAGGCAAGTTCTTCTTGCCCCCCTCTTTCGAAATACTCCAGTTTCAATTTTGCTTTACCAGAGTCTAATTTGATTTTTCCCTTTTTAGTGGTCATCGAATGGACTCCATCATTATCTACAACTAGTTTGTCGTTAATGTATAGACGAGAACCATCATCAGAACCAAGGCTGAAATCATATGTTCCTTTTTCACTAATATTTATTTCTCCTTCAAAAACCAAGCCGAAATTTTCAGATAAACCTGCCAATCCAGGGTCNGCAATTCCGCTGCTGGCTTTTCCAGATTTATGAGGTTTNAACTTAGAAAAATCAGGCATTTTGTNCCANCTTCCCTTGTAAGCTGTATAAGTNAANTTTTCAATTTTGCCTTTTCCTATTTTTGGATCACTTCCAGTTGAACTTCCACCTGTTCGAGCTATTTCTGGCACATTTTGGTCTGTTGAGATATCTGGCATTGGGGTATCAACGTACATTGCCCCATACATAACAAAGCCATGACCTATAAATGTGCAGACGTAAGGATATATTCCTTTTTCCTTTGGAGCTGTNAATTTTAACTCATGATTATCTCCTGGTTTAAGTACTGGGGTNCTCCACAAAACTGAATCTAAATCTGGAATCCAGTTTTTTTCCTCCGCTTTCTCTCCNAGATTTAAAGCAGCATTTGCGACTGCAACGCGTTGCCCAACTTTCGTAAAAACCAGATTATGAGCCATCTCATCATCATTAAATACATTTAGGTTAACAGATTGGCCGGGTTTGGCAGCAAATCTGACCACGTTAAATTGTAACCCCGCTTTCGCTCGTATTTCTAGCTCAACAGCTTGGTTTTGTGCAGAAATTGAACCAGTAAAAAAATGTAAAAGCCCAAATATCGTAAAGATTTTATATATGTATTTTTTCAAAACTAGGGAGATTTGTTATGAAGAACTATTTTTAAATACTTTAGCTTATTTGTCGACACTTAGAGATTCGTGAACAATTAAACTCGACCTCAAAGATTCAATTTCGTAACCAAGNGCTGTTAAATGTTTCCGATTGTTTTATACATTTTAGCATTTGCTGGAGGGGCATTNTTATCGGCAGGCACATTGCCGTTTTGGTTTTGGTTATGTAGGCGTATGGGGCTAATGGATATGCCTGGACATAGGAAGCTACACGACTCTCCTGTGCCCTTGGCTGGTGGTCTGGCCATTATTACAGGATTGGCTATTCCTATATTATTTTCATTTCTTTGGGCTTGGCTGGGGTCTTTGCCAGAATCTTTTATACATGTTGTTTCTTATGGGTTGTCAAATCGCGGCTGGCAGTTGGCTGCNATCTTAGGTGGCGCTATTGCTATGTTATTTCTTGGCATGCTAGATGACTACAGAGATCTTTCTCCAAAGTGGAAGTTATTGGGTCAAGTGCTCATAGCTTTGGCCGTAGCTGCAAGTGGTATTCGTGTAACTATGTTTGTTGATAATAATACTTTTAGTTATTTCGTAACGGTATTATGGATTTTAACTGTGACCAACGCTGTAAACTTCCAAGATAACATGAACGGTCTTTGCCCTGGGCTGGGTATAATATGTGGTTGGTTTTTTGCGTGGCATTCCTGCTTAGAGGGTCAGTATCTTGTTGCCTCGCTAGCNTTCCTTTTTACTGGAGCGTTGTTTGGTTTTTTGCCATTTAATTTTCCCAAAGGTGGTGTTTTTTTAGGTGATGGAGGAAGTCATCTTGTTGGCTTTTTATTGTCTGTTTTGGCGGTGCTTCCTGATTTTTATTCAAATGCTAATCCATATAAATGGCTTATTATCACGCCATTATTAGTGCTCTTTATTCCATTGACTGATTTGATCTCAGTTATAGTAATCCGCTTTAGATTAAAACAGCCGATTTGGGTTGGTGACAATAATCACTTTTCGCATCACTTAGTGAAAGCCGGTCATTCTAAAACAAAAGCCGTATTGTTGCTTTTATTGTTATCCGCTTTCATAGGGGCCGTAACCTTTTTTGTATAACATATTAACTTTTATTGAATAATCGTGGCTTGCTTGTTTTCTGTTCTTTTGGAAACTGGTCTTAGACCCCAGTGTTTCTTTCAGCAGAATTAAAGAGTCAACATCTAGAGGTGACACGTCGTTACTTCCTTCAACTTGGTGTAGCTAGTGCAGTAGCGTTTAAAATTCATTCTATTCGGGCTGATTCTGATCAATCTATACTCGATTCAGCAACTGCTGATATGGGTTATTTNACTGCTCAAGACGATTTCGGCACAGTGGAAAGAGGAGATCCGCTTCCATATNAACTTCCNTTAGCTAAGCGATTACAAATTGGCCTTGAACGGAAGTCGTGGAAGTTGGATGTAATTACTGATCCTGATAGCAATAGCGAGATAGGTAATCCGCTTTCCAGCGATACAGGCAATCCTTTTGATTTTAGTCATTTGATGAAGCTTGCAAAGAAACATGCAGTGCGATTTCTAAAAATTATGACCTGTAATAATATTGGGGCTCCACTTGGTATGGGACTTTGGGAAGGGGTGCCTCTTCGTCATATTATTTGGGCAACTAAACCAAAGCAAAATATACGTAGAGTATTTTATTATGGGCATCATAATAATGACCCTAAACAGATGTTCCGAAGTTCGCTGCCCATTGGGAGAGTTCTAGAGGACCCCCCAGGAGACAATCCAGTTTTGCTTTGCTACAAATTAAACGGAGAATGGCTTACAGGCAAAAGAGGGGGTCCGGTGCGTATGCTTGTTCCGGAGGCTTATGGATTCAAATCAGTTAAGTGGCTTAAAACGGTTGTGCTTACAAATGCTTATAAAGCTAATGATACATATGCGGAGGCTAATAATGATATAGACAGCTGGATGAAGACTATGAGTAGGTTTTATCTTAAGCCTGCAAAAGTAAAAATAGGAGAGCCTATTCCTGTGACTGGATGGGCACAAGTTGGTGTTGGCGGATTAAGTAAGGTGCAGATTTGGATTAATCCAAAAGATAAAGAGTTACCTAAGGGCGACCCCTATTTCACTACTGCCCCTTGGAGAGATGTGACAATTTTGCCGCCGCCAACTCACTGGGGAGGGAGTCTTCCAAAGGGGAAGCTTCCAGATAATGTGCGTTTTTTTGATAGTAATGGCCGCCCCAAGCATTGGCCGATGAGGTATACCCTTGCGCATTGGGCCACCTTAATCAAAGGAATGCCTGCTGGGGCTTACGATGTGCGCTGCCGAACAGTTGACCAAAATGGGATTGCACAGCCCATGCCGAGACCCTTTCGAAAGTCTGGAAGGAATACTATTCAGCGTTTTTCTCTGACAATCGAAGCTTGAACGGTTTTATATGTTTTAGAGGGTTGAATTAATGTGAAGATTTTGATTTTCTTTCTTAAACCCGCAACATGTCCGCGCTTTTTACAACCCGAGGCGCAACTCGAACCTTAGTCATTATTTGTCTATCCATTTTGGCCATTCATTTGGTCAAAGCTCAGCCTTTGGATTGGCAGGACCGTGAAAATTTTCGAGAGGCCAAGGTGAATAAACCCCTTGGCCAAGGGTCGGGATTCAGTTTGCTTTCTTCAAAGGCTACCGGCATTCAATTTACTAACACTCTTTCTCGCGTTCGCATGATGAATGCCAATCTTCTTAATGGTGCGGGAGTTGCTTCGGGTGATGTGGATGGCGACGGATTGTGTGATATTTATGTTTGTAGTCTTGATGGCGAGAACGGATTGTTTAAGAACCTTGGTGGATGGAAGTTTAAAGATATTTCTCTCGAAGCTGGAGTTGGTGCCCCAGGTATGTCTAGTACAGGTGCAGTGTTTGGTGATTTAGATGGTGACGGTGATCTAGACTTGTTCGTCTCTTCTTGTGGAGGCCCGAACGCATTATTTATTAATGATGGTAAAGGTAAGTTTAGTAATCAAACCAAGGCAGCTGGTTTAGAAGCCCCTAAAATAGGTTCAACTTCTGTGGCAATGGGTGATATAGACAGTGATGGCGACTTAGATATATATGTGACCAATTACGGTGAGACTTCAGTTTTGCGAAGTGGTGGTAAAGTGACTGTCCGAACCGTTAATGGAAAAAAGGTTGTTACTGGGAGATACTCAAATCGAATACGTATTGTTAAAGGTAATTTTGTTGAAGTTGGTGAACCGGACTTTCTATATCTTAATGATGGTAGTGCCAAGTTCGAGAAGGTCGACTGGCTAGACGGTAATTGGCTTGATGAAGCTGGAAAGCCAATTAAAAAAGAATTCTGGGATCTTGGTCTCTCAGTCATGATTCGTGATATAAACCAAGATGGTTTGCCTGATATTTACAACTGCAACGACTTTCAGACTCCGGATCGCCTTTGGATTAACAAAGGTAATGGTAAATTCCAATTGGTGAATGAGATGGCAATTAGGCATCGCAGCTATTTCGCGATGGCTGTTGACTTCGCCGACATTAATCGCGATGGAAACGATGATTTTTTTGTTGCCGACATGATGAGTCCAAAACATTTACTTGAGATGACTCAGATCGGGGTTACGAATCCGTTTGCCAAGCCGATCGATGAATTGATTGATAGACCAATTATCCACCGTAACACATTGTATGTTAACCGTGGAGACAACACCTATATGGAGACTGCAAATTATAGTGGAGTATCAGCTTCTGAATGGACTTGGGGATCGACCTTCATGGATGTTGATTTAGATGGATTAGAAGATTTACTTATAGCTAATGGGCACGCTTTTGATACTCAAGATCTTGATACAATAGAAAGGACATCGAAGNTGGGATCGCTGCCAGNCTCCCAGTCGCGCAAAAAGATATTCTTATTCCCGCCGCTTGCTGTGCCCAATATGATTTACAGAAATATTGGCAGCTTAAAATTTGATGAGGTTGGCAAGGATTGGGGTTTTAATTCTAAAAATGTAAGTCATGGAATTTCATTGTGTGATCTTGATAACGATGGGGATCAGGATGTTGTTGTAAGTTGTCTAAATGCAAATGTACTCGTTTATCGAAATAATACGACAGCGCCACGTTTGTCAGTTATGCTTCGAGGTGCAGATGGTAACACTCGAGGTATTGGGGCTAGAATTACGGTTCGTGGGACTCCTTATACCCAGTCACAAGAGATGATTGCTGGGGGGCGTTATCTTGCAGGAGATCAACCATTGAGAACCTTTGCGGCTGGCAAGGCTGATAAGTTGAGAATTGAAGTTGATTGGCCAAGAGGAACTCGCACAATAATTCATGGAGTTAAGCCAAATTATGGGTATGAGATTCATGAAAAAAATACTCAACCGAAGCAGGTCGTTAAATCTCAGTCAGCGATTATGTTTACTGAAGGTAGCAGCCAATTAGCCCATATTAATTCCGAGATGCCGTCTGATGATTTCCAACGACAGCCGATGCTTCCTAGACGATTAACTGAGTCTGGGCCTGGTATAGTTTTGTTTGATTGGGATGGTGATGGTCGTGAAGAATTATTTTTTGGGAATGGTTCTGGAGGTAATATAATTGCGTACAAAAACAAAATTGATAGTGGGCTTGTTAAGTTGAACGAACCTGCGTTAGCGAAGCCGCTTTCTGGCGATGCTCTTGGCCTTGCTGGATGGGTGGATGCTAATGGGAATCGCAGTTTGATCGCAGCGGTTTCCAATCATGATTTTCCAGATCCGGTTGTTCCTACTTTACAAATTTTTCGCCCTGGTGTTGAAGCTCCCGAAATAATTGAATTACCCTCGGACAATAATTCTGACAATGGATCTTTAGCAGTTGCCGATATAGATGGAGATGGAGATCTAGATGTNTTTGTTGCNGGTAGATCTATTCCTGGGCAATTTCCTCGGCCGGCTTCTTCTTGGCTGCTTCGGTGTGGACCTGATGGTCTTAAGCTTGATAAAGAACAGTCGCGGACATTTGCCAATATCGGAATGGTAACGGCTGCAGCTTTTGTCCGTCTTGATCCCGACCCTTTTCCTGAGCTAGTACTAAGTACGGAATGGGGTGCTATTAGAATATTCAAAAATAGTGGGGGTAAATTTACTGACGTCACACAGGTATGGGGGCTTAGTCAGAAGTTAGGTTTATGGCAGACACTAGCTGTAGGTGATTTCGATAACGATGGTCGTCTTGATATAATGGCCGGCAACTGGGGGCTTAATAGTCACCTTAAGCACGGTAAAGATCGTGTGCCTTATCTTGTGCACGGTGATATTGGNGGTGATGGCTTTTACGATGCTATTGAGGCTCGCTTTGATATTACTGCTAATCGACTTTTGCCTCGCCATCGTATGGTTACACTTGATTTGGTTTTTCCTTTTTTGAGAGAGCGTTTTCCAACTCACCGTCGATATGGCAGTGCTACAATCCAGCAGATTTTTTCGGGCCATTTGACCGATGCCAAGTTGCTTAAGGTTTCGGAACTTGCATCAGTCGTATTGCTAAATCGCGGAGGAAAATTTGAAACTCGTTCATTGCCGATCGAGGCTCAGCTTACTCCTGTCATGGGCGCTTCAGTTGCGGACTTTGACGGTGATGGTAATGAGGANTTATTTCTCAGCCAAAATTATTTTGCAGTTCGAGTTGAAGACTACCGAATGGACGCTGGAGAGGGATTACTATTGCAGGGTAATGGACAGGGCGGATTTATTGCAAATCTTGGTTATAAAAGTGGCATTAAAGTGTTTGGGGAGCAGCGNGGCAGTGCGGTTGGTGATCTCAATGCGGATGGTCGCCCCGATCTTTTAATTGCACAAAGCAAAGCCAAGCCTAAGCTGTATTTTAATTCAACTGGTAAAGCTGGTCTTAGGTTGAGTTTGAATGGATCTGTTTTAAATCCCAACGGTCAAGGGGCTATTGCTCGGGCAATATTCGACAATGGTAATAAAGGCCCAGCCCGATTGGTGGGGGGCAGTTCTGGTCGTTATTCTCACGGTAGTGCTAGCCAAATACTTGGTAGAGCCAAATTTATTAGTGAGATTGAGGTGAGTTGGCCGGGAGGTAAAAGATCGCGAGTTAAAGTAGCCGATATCACAAAGCCTTTAGTAATTAATAATTAGATTAAGGGAATAATATTCTTTTTTAAATAAATAGTTGAAGCCCATAAAAGGGCGGTATAGCTTTCGAGTTGATCCATTACAAAGTGAAATGAAAAGCAACGCTTTCTATGCCTACAAAAGAACCCGTGCATTCACGTTGATAGAACTTCTCGTGGTTATCGCAATCATTGCCATATTAGCGTCTTTACTTTTGCCTGCATTATCTCGAGCAAAGGAATCTGCCAAACGGACAAGTTGTTTAAATAACCTCAAGCAAATGGGNATAGCATGGCAGATGTATGCAGANGANAATGAAAACAAGCTTCCTTCAAATCGAAATAAATGGGGCCAAAGAACCGGTAACTGGCCTTGGGACGCAGGAATTAATGTGATGTCTATGATGAAAAGGCAGGGATTTGAGAGGAATATTATGTATTGCCCATCTTTTCTAGATCAAAATAACGACGACACTTGGAATTGGACGGGTAGAGAACATCATACCGTCATAGGTTATGCTTTGACCATTCCTTGGGCTCCTCGAGTGCAAGAGACTAACATCAACTACACCATGTCTAGCCGCTCTATAAAGGTGAAAGGGGTTACGGTGACGCCCTCACCTTCAGACCGTGTTCTCACAGCGGATGCCACCATTTCCTCATCATTAAACAATGGATTTGATTCAGTACGCGGTGGTTGGGAAAAACTTCATAAGACTGCACATCGAGATAATACTGGGAAATATCCTGCTGGTGGCAATATGAACTATTTGGACGGGCATGTGGGATGGCAGAAGACTACTATGGAAGGCCGTAAATTGGTTGGCATGGTAGAGCGAACATATGGTGGGCCAGTATTTTACTGGTAGACCCTTTTCTATAATCAGAGTTTAATCCCCTTAGCGGTTGAATTGCCGTAATTGGATGAAGACCCTTTATCTTGATATTTTTAGCGGTATTAGTGGCGACATGTTTCTTGGCGCTATGATAGATCTTGGTGTTGATGCCAAGAAGCTAGAAAACGAGCTATCCAAACTGAATCTTGAAGGATACTTAATTAACGTTTCGCGCAAAACCAAGGCAAACATTGAGGGTGTGAAGTTTGATGTCCATTTGCTGCCAAAAGAGGGCGAAGCCCAATCGGGTTCATTAAGTCATTCCCATGAGCATAGCCATGAACACTCACATGAACATAGTCATTCCCATTCCCATTCTCATGATAATGATGAGCATACTCATGAGCGAAATTTTGATGATATCAAAAAACTCATAAATAAAAGTTCGCTTAGTAAATGGGTTAAGGAAAAATCAGTTGCAGTATTTCGTCGTGTCGCAGAGGCGGAAGGCAAGGTTCATGGAATGCCTCCTGATGATGTTCACTTTCATGAGGTGGGAGCGATCGATTCTATTATAGATATTATTGGAGCCTGTGTTGCTTTAGAGTTGCTAGGAAAACCTTTTGTACTTTCAGCTCCAGTGGTTGAGGGAACAGGTTGGGTAGATTGTGCACATGGACGATTTCCAGTGCCGACAGCTGCTACACTTGAAATCCTCACTGCACGTGGAGTGACTGTGAAGCAGTGCGACGAACCTCATGAATTAGTGACTCCGACTGGAGCCGCAATTCTCGCTGAATTTGCCGAGCGTTTTGAATTAATCAAAGGTTTGATTCCGGAGCGCATTGGATATGGATTGGGTACGCGAGATATGCATACTCGTCCAAATGTTCTTCGTGTAGTTCTTGGAAAATTGGATTCCTTTGATGAACAGACAGCATCCCTTGATTGGCATTCTGACACTGTCTCAGTAATTGAGACTAATCTTGATGATATAAATGCAGAGCATCTTGGTTACTTTGTTGAAGAGGCTCTCAAGGATGGTGCACTGGATGTTTTTTACATCCCAATACAGATGAAAAAAAATCGTCCAGGAGTGTTGTTGACAATACTTTGTAACAATGTGGATGTTGATCGTTTTAGTGAGAAGATACTGCGTGAAACTAGTGCCTTTGGAGTGCGGCATAGCAATGTTGATCGTCGTAAGCTCCAGCGTGAGATATCTACTTTGGATACGACGATAGGAGAAGTTCAGGTCAAGTTAGGGCGACTTAATGGAAAGGTTATTCAGGCTTCCCCGGAGTATGAGTCATGCCGTGAACTTGCTTTGAAGAAAGGCGTTGCTCTTAAGGATGTTTATGCTGCAGCACAAAAAGCGATTGAAGACTGATTAGAAAATTATGGATGAAAAATTACTCGAACTCATTTGCTGTCCTGAAACTCATCAGCCTTTAAAGCTGGTTGATGCCGACTTAATTGCAGGGCTAAATCAGCGTATTGAAGCAGGTGCGTTAGTTAATCGAGCGGGTGTAAAGTTAGAGGGAAAAATAGATGAAGGTTTGATTCGAGAGGATGGAAAAATCCTTTATCCTGTTCGGCAAAATATTCCAACATTACTTATTGAACAAGGCATCCTAATTGATCAATAGTTTACGAATTTAGCAAACAAACCATGCATTTTTTCCTGGATTATAACCTTTTTTAATTANNTCGGCTTCGATTAGTTCTCTAGCACCCGNAGCCCCTACAGCTATNATCAGCGGGGCCTCTTTNGGNGCTGATAAATCATTTGAGCAAATCACAGGAACTCCATGAATTTTTGTGCCAATTTTTTTTGGTGATACTTCNATTATNTGCCGAACTTTAAAACCTTTATCTTTTAACCATCGAAGCCATGGCTTTCCAGCTTTGCCAGCTCCCCATAAATCAACTTCTTTTGCACCTTTGAGAGGGCCTTCGATTAGGTGAGTTCGCCGACAACGATCGAAGGCTTCGGGCGAATAGCGTGCATCTTTTCTGGTGAGCCTATTGCTTGAATCAATCCAATCTAAAAGTACTTCTTTAACTTTTGCAGCTCGTAGTTCTTTGCCAAGAGCACGAAGGCATAAGTCGTAGTCTTCAGGCCAATCTCCTGAGCGGTAACTGAGTTCGAATACTTTACGTCTAGCCATGAGTGTAGGATTAATAATTGGTAATTCTACAAAGCGCATAGCGGCAATTTGATCTGGTTCCGTTAGTGAATTGCTCCAGCTTTCATAGCGATGCATGGATTCTACAGCTTTACCATGTATATCGATTATTTTTACCTGACAGCCTACAATATCAAAATTATTTCGATGTAGCAGTTCGAATTGCTTTTCTAGTCGCCTAGGATGAGAAAAATCATCGGCATCCATACGAGCAATTACAGAGGCATGAGCTTCGGCTGTTCCACGGTTTGCAGCTGCACAAATCCCTTCTTTTCCTTGCTGAAATAAACGCAGGCGAGAATCACTGATTTTTCGGATAATGTCCGAACTGCCATCGGTGGAGCCATCATCAATAACGACCAATTCGATTTCTTTAAAGCTGGATTGAAGTATGGAGCGAGCTGCACGTTCGACAGTTTTGGCAGCATTACGAACTGGCAACACCACTGAAATCAAAGGTGCTGTCATTTTTTTGACTAGGTGAAAGTTATTTTTTTTGCACCGGTTTTGCTTGTTTATCCTTATCTGCAGGAATAAACCCCATTGAAGCAGAGTTAACACAATATCTCACCCCGGTTGGGTTAGGTCCATCATCAAATATGTGACCTAAGTGTCCGTCACATTTTTTACAGGTTATCTCAGTTCGAATCATGCCGTAGCTGCGATCAATTGTTTCAGCAATGGTGTTTTCTTTTGCTTTAAAAAATGCTGGCCAGCCGCAACCGGAATCGTACTTGGTGGTGGAGTCAAATAGTGGAGTTCCACAACCCTTACAAGTATAGGTTCCTTCTTTATAGTGCTTGTCAAACTTACCAGTGAAGGCGCGTTCGGTTCCCTTTCGTCGAAGGATTTGGTATTCTGCGGGTGTCAGTATTGCTTTCCATTCTGCATCGGTTTTCACAATTTTTTTTGAAGTTTGAGATTCTGTAACAGGTTCGAACTGGGGTTGAGGTTTAATTATAGCTTTTGATTTGTTAGTAGTATCGGGTGATGGAGTTNGGGTGTTATTATGTTTCTGTTGATTTTCAGGTTTAGTGACAGCGTNAGCCTCAACAGAATTTTCATCGGTAGGGTCTGATTTAGTTGTAACATTATGCTTTACCCCGCAACTAGTCACCAAACNGGCAAATACTATGGTGTAAACTTTATACTTCATAAACAAATTCTAGGCACATCTGTATGTTTTTCCCAAGGGAAATTCGTTTAAAAAATGCGTTTTCGCTTTGATCAAGCGCTAGGAGTTTTTAGCCTGATGGTTGTCGCATTAAAAATGATTTATCGAATAATTATTACATATCTTGGATTTGTGTTTACTTGTGTTTCAGGGTTTGGTCAGGGAACTAAGTCGGATTACGAGCGTTCAGCAAAAATAAGAGAGCTTTTTTCTGGGAAGGTTTACAAAGAAACAATTAATCCTCAATGGTTTGGAGGACACCAT
>PAOJ01000067.1 GCA_002708005.1 Verrucomicrobiales bacterium
ATTATTATTGCCTTCAAAATAAGCACAAGAATATGTCATGCTTTCATCGAGAAATAATTTATAAAAATCGTTTCCTAGATCGTAGTGTTCATGAATATTCTTTTTACTTTTGTCAATTGTGTTAGCTCGGAATTTGTGTCTTATTTGATTAATTACACCTAGGCTGTTGATCAAAAATGATCGGGCTGTTTCAACTGACTTGGAAGGTGATTTTTTAACGTTTAAAATGAACCATGATATTACAGAAGATATATCATCTGTGTCCCAATCTCCTTCAACATAAGCTTCACCAAGTCCAATGTCGCCGTATAACACGCATTTCTTAAAAAAATCACTTGAGCGAATTCTCATTTTTGCTGGATTGCAGTTCTCATCATTTCCAAAAATAATTTTCTCACCACATCGGAGTTCTATTTCCATGCGTCCTTTTTCCATTTTACTAAAATAACGAAGAATTATTCTTTTGCTTTGTTTGCTCCAGAACGAATCCTCTTTGGAGTGGGGCGTATTCTTGTTCATTATATTCAAATAATTTGTATTTATCTTATTAAATCTTTTTGTAGCTGGGGATTATCTTTCTTTGGATAATGCTTTAAACCCTTTAATTTGAGTTTGAGTGCGTGCCAATGAATAAGAAACATTACTTTAATTGTTAGTAGGGGATACTTAATTGTTATCCAAATCAAACGACGTGAATTAAATTGTTTTGCTTCTCCGAACACTGAGCTAATAAGGATTTTTTTTTCTCCTTCAAATTCATTTATTTTGATGTCTAGTAGATTTTCAGGAATTGCAAAATCAAAATCAAATTCTAAATTGAGACTTGAGAATGGGGAGACATAAAAATGTTTTGGAGTTCTCAACTTGAAACGATTATTGACAATTTTTTCAATTAAATATGGTTTCATTTCCCTATATGTGTTGCTTACTTCCGCTATCGCACAAACTGCTTGTGAATTCTTATCAAAAATAAAATAGAACGAAACAGGATTGAAAATATATCCTGCGATACGTGGCATTGTAATAAGTAAAACGCGACAATCATTGCTAACTTCAACACCTTTAGACCTTGTATATTCAAGGACTTTGACTTTGGTGTTTTCAGTTATATTTTTTCCGTGATCTTTATCAAAANATGAATAGAGATTGAAGCGATTATAACTGAAAAGAAAATTATTTTTTGAGAGTGTTTTGAGTTCGTCTAAATCAATGCAAAACATGAATATTCTGTAAATAAAACCATTATTTATAGGGTTTAGCCTTTTATGCATAACCCGACATTCATATATTCTTGAGTTTAATTCCAAAGGGGTTTTTCGAGTATTNTTTCACATAGTTCTAATGCAGANTTCAAAGCATCTTCGTGAAATCCATATTTGAAGTAGCTTCCGCAAAAATAAACAGTTTGCGATTTAGATTTCTGGTTTAATTGTTTCAGTTTTGATTGGGCTTCAACAGCGGCAGAGTCAAATAATGGATGTTCAAAANCAACTCTCTTGATTATTAAATCTGGATTGATTTCTTCTTCACCATTAATATTTACAAAATAATCGCAATTATTGGATACCCCCTGAAGATTGTTCATCCAGTATATAGTTCTGGGTGTCAACTTTCCGTNCGAATCCAATTTCATGCGATAATTCCATGATGCCCAGCATAATTTGTTGCGAGGCATAAGGGATTTGTCAGTATGCAATATACCGGTGTTTTTTTGATATTTAAATTTTTTTAATATCTCAAATTCATCAGATGTATTTGAGTCTATGAATGATAAAGCCTGATCGGCATGGCTAGCTAAAATAACCTTGTCAAAATTTTCATTAGTTCCATTAGAAAAATGAACTCTTGCTTGTTCTCCTTGGGGTTCAACTTTTTCAACTTCATAGTCAGTATGAATCCTATCTTTAAAAGGTTCGACCAAACGTTTTACATATTCACGTGATCCTCCATCAGGTGTAAGCCATTGATGTTGAGTCTTCATTCCGAGAAAGCCGTGGTTGTGAAAGAATCTTAGAAGTGTTGTGGCTGGAAAATTCAGCATTAATTCCGGAGGCGAAGACCATATAGCTGAGCTCATTGGAATTATATAAAGTTTAAGAAAATCTTCTCCATAACCNAATTTGTTAACATATTCTTGTAGAGTTAAGGAATCGTATTTACCTGAATCTAAAGAGTTTATAGCCTCATTATTAAACCTATTGATTTGAAGCAACATNCTCCAATGTCTTAACTTTAAAATATTTCTACGTTGCCCAAAAAGATGGTTCAGGCTAGATCCGCAGTACTCAAGATTTTGAGGTAAGTGCTGAACACTAAATGACATGTTTGACTTTTTGTAAGGAACTTGAAGCTCGTCAAATAAATGAGTTAGGTTTGGATAGGTTTTTTTATTAAAAACCATGAACCCCATATCAATGGGTATACCTTTTTTGTTTTCAATCGCTTCTGCCGTAAGAGAATGCCCTCCTACATGTTTGTTTTTTTCGTATAAATAAGTGTCAAAAAATTTATGTAGAAAATATCCGCATGCCATCCCTGCTATGCCTGTTCCAATTATTGCAAGTTTAGGCTTCATTATTAGATTTTCTTTTGAGGCCTTCAGCTAAGACTCGTTGCGGCACGGGTTTTAAATCGTATATTAATCCGAACATAGCTAGTAGTTTAAGTCCGTAGTAAGTTGGATCTATTTCCCACCAATAAAAACCTTGCCTAGTGGAGTGCATGTAATAGTGATGATTATTATGCCACCCTTCACCTAAAGTGATCAGAGAAAGCCAAAAGTTGTTTCTACTATGATCGCCTGTGTTGAAGCGTTGTTTTCCATATATATGAGACAATGAGTTGATAGTTGATGTCCCATGTAAAAGCACAGTAGTGCTAATAAAAAATCCCCATATAACTAACTGCCATCCGTTCGTTCCTAAAAATGACCATCGTAAAGAGATCCATTCTCCTAAAAAGAAAAGCCCAATAGCCATTATTGCGGGGATGAGTTTGTTTAGCCGGTTGAGGAAGACTAATTCAGGGAATTTTGCGAAATCTCTAATTTGATGATAGTCAGTTGCAAAATTTTTTTTGTTGGCAATCCAGCCAATGTGCGACCAAAGAAAGCTGTGTGTGTGGGGTGAGTGAACATCATTATCGGTATCAGATTCTCGATGATGTTTTCTGTGATGTGATGCCCACCAAAGTGCTCCTCGTTGCAAGGCGGTTGATGCAAAACCGGCAAATATGAATTGCATAAACCTTGAGGTTTTAAATGTTCGATGCGAGAAGTAGCGATGGAGAAATGCTGTAATTGCGAACATTCTAGAAAAATACAAAAATAATGCCAAAGAAATGGCAAACCAACTCCATCCAACCCAAATTACGCCAAGACATCCGGCATGAATAAAAAATAATGAAAAACACCTAGCAATATCTAGCCCGTCTTCCTCCTCATTTCCGTTATTAGATTGAAAGTCGGAATAAAAGGATTGAACGGCAGATTTAAGGCCAAATTTCATTAATTATTGAGCCTTTGAACATCAATAGCTGCTTTTTCTCCAATTTCTGATCTGGCTTTAAGATCCTCAATTGTTTCAACACGCGTTACTTTTCGAAAACATGCTATACATAGTGCCANGTGAGATTCACCCGATCTCTCTAAATTAGCCCAGTCTTTTGGGCAGTCGTCTTCAGTGCAATTTGCAATCTGTATCATATTGTGAGCAAGTAGGTTTTGTTTATTTATTGATCCAGCAAAGTTTCTANAGCTTTTAGCATTCTTCTTGATGTAGGTTTTGTAAATGGGGCAAATCTATCAGAAACCACTCCGGACCTATTAATCAAAAATTTTGAAAAATTCCACTTTATTCGCCCACCATGCTTATCGTGTTTCGTTAAATAATCAAATAATGGATGTATTTCTTTACCCTTAACTTTTATTTTTGAAAACATCGGGAAAGATGCTCCAAAATTCACACTGCAAAACTCTTGGATATCTTTATCTGATCCAGGTTCTTGATTAGCAAAATCATTTGAAGGAAAGCCGCANACAATGAGACCTTTCGAGTGAAATTTTTCGTTTAATTCCTGTAATCCAGAATATTGGGATGTGAATCCGCACTTCGAAGCAACATTTACTATTAAAAGGACTTTGCCTGAATACTCAGATAAAGTTCTATTATTTCCACTGATATCAGTAACANGAATATTGTAAACAGATNGTTGCANGNNCAAATATCCCTATTTTTTTTTCTTAATCAATTTTCAAAAATCGCTAAAAAAGCNCGGCATGAGAAAGCCACGAACATGGCTAAATCTTTATCGCCAGGCAGGACTACGGTAGCCGGGGTTTCGGGTGGTCGTATTTTGATAGCTCTAGCTAATGCCTTTTTCATAGCCGGTTTTGCAAATGCCGCTTTTTTACCTAATAATTCGATAGTTCTAGCTGCGTGGGTGACGACGATAAGGTTNTCGTGATTAACTGCGGCAGTCAAAGAGTGTAAGGCTTCATTTAATTCATTATGGACTGCCAATGCATTGGCGATTTCAATACGGGCAGCATGAGATGAATCTTTAAGCTTGGTTTTTAGAATGCGCTTGGCTTTGTTTGAGATTGTTTTTTGTGCTGTTAATCCGATTGCTCCCCAATAACGAACGACTGAATTTTCTGATTCAAGATTCTTCAAAAGTTCGGACTCGCTTGCGATCCCAACTTGTGCGGCTGCAGTTCTAATTTCATTTAATGGAATGCTCTTGGATTGGCCAAGCTCCCACCCTGATCGTTTCTCAAACATTGTCCAAGCTTCGCTTTCCGGAAGGAATCCAAGATCCACTGTGTCAGTAATGTGTCGTATATGTTCAGATCTCAACCTGCCCAATATATTTTTGTGTTTTTTTGATTTTGCTAAATTTTTCAGATTTTTTGGGTCGGTTAGACAGTCATAGAGTTCTTCTACAGGTCTATTAGGTCCAGCAAAATGCCATTGTTCGGGCGTCATCTTTTTTTCTTTAGCTATCCGATAAAACTCATGACGTATTTCGCCTTTATCAGGCCAGGCTGTAGGCTGATTATAGCCGAGATGAGGCATGTAATTTCGAATATATAGATACCTAGAGTCTCTTACAGAGCGAGCTAGATCACGAACTTCATCAACTCGGTCACGGTGCCCGAATACATAACGACGTTTGGTAGTGGCATTTGGGCCTAGAAATGGTTTGCCTTGCATAGTGATAGGGATATGAATTCCAGTTAGGTTCAAAATTGTTGATGCAAAGTCCACGAAGCTCACAAGACGATCAGACGCAGATCCAGGTTTGGATGGTGCTAGATGCTGCCATTTTTTTGGGAAATAAATTATTAAAGGTACATGCATTCCGCTATCCAACAGAGCTCTTTTATGACGAGGCATTCCGCTGCCGTGATCACTGAAGAAAAATATGATCGTGTTATCTTTAAGATTATCATTCTTAAGTTGCTTTAGGATAATGCCAACCTGAATATCCATAGCTGTTACACAATCGTAATAACGTGCCATTTCTCGACGAATTAATGGTGTGTCCGGATAATAAGGAGGCAATGGCACATCTGCCGGGGCATGAATGTCCTCAGGTAATATCTGGCTTTGAATCTCTTTCTTGAATTGCTTGTATGGCCAGACCATCGATCGGCTTTGATGGGAAGTCATTAAGTTAAATATGCTGAAAAAAGGTTGTAAGCCTTCAGGCCGATTACGCCAATGCGCTGAATTGCTGTTTTCACTCCAAGAAGCCTCAATTATTTCCTTATAGTTAGCGGTATTATAATCTGTCTTAACGTTGTTTGTTGTGAAATACCCTTGGTCACGAAGCAAAGCTGGAAAACCCCGCATGTGCTTTGGGATCGAAAAGCCTGACCGCATTTGTTGAGTTGAAAGTGATGTTGGGTAACATCCTGTTATGAGGCAAGATCTTGATGGGGAACAGACTGGAGAATTTGCAAAAGCGTTTCTGTAAAGCACTCCTTCTTTTGCGAGTTTATCAATATTTGGTGTGGTAGCATAATCATCCCCATAGCATCCTAGTGTTGGACTCATATCCTCTGCTGTGATCCACAGGATATTTGGCCTTTCAACAGCTTGTAAAACAACACAATACCCTAGTAATAATAATAATAAACGCACGGCTAATTTGTAACTGTACACCAGCAAAATGGCAACTTGTTGTATCTATAATCACGGTCATCCGTTCTTGTAGGTTCCATTAGTCTGGGCGATTATGAGCGAGGTGAATCCAAATCGAGTTTTTTTTGTCCTTATTGTTTTGCTAGTGGGAACGCTTTTTCTCAGTGCAAAAGAGGCTTTGGTGGTGCAAGAGGAATTTCAGCAAGATATCAAACCATTACTAAGTAAATATTGTTTTGATTGTCATGGAAGTGAGAAGGCGAAGGCTGGAATTCGGGTTGACTATCTTGATGGATCTTTGCCTGATAAAGAGGTAAGGCATTGGCAGATTATAAGGAAACAATTAAGCGAGGAGGAGATGCCGCCGGAGGATAAATTACAGCCAAGTCAGAACGAACGGATTTCATTGCTAAATTGGATTGATCAGGCGATTGAAATGGCGCGTAAACGAGTGCGACCAAAGAATGGTATAATTAGGCGATTAACAGTAGCTCAATATCGCAACACGATNAGAGATTTATTGGGTATCAAAGAGGATTTANCNGGNGTTCTTCCTCCGGATGCGGTTTCCATTGANGGATTCTTGAATAATGAGNAAACAATGCTTCTNTCGCCATTACTTATAGAGGCTTATTTTGATATTGCTGAGCGTGCTTTNGATTTAGCGATTNTAAATGAAAANGATAAACCNGTAATACAGAATTTTCGAATGGATTTTGGNCGAAGTATTAATAAAGACCCATTANCNGATAAACTTATTCTNGGAGCGGGTAGCGTTTTATTATCCAATGAAAATTTTNTGGTGCAGCAAATTTNGCCGGANAAAAAATTTGCTTTTGATTCTTTTAAAATGCGAACNAAGTGGCGTTTCAATGAAGGATACAAAGGTAATGATACGGTGCGTGGTTGGAGAGATTATGACAGCATTTATCATGCGGTGTTTGCATGCATGAGAGGTACAGGCGGTTACCCTAAAGGNAAGGCNTATAATATAGTGCCAGAAGGATTGTTNCTGCGTCCTNCTATTCCTANTGAGGAGGTGTGGCAGGTCGANAGTACTTATGGGCCACGTGCNAANTTTAAAATTTCCATCCGTGAGTTGCCTAAGCACGGTCGNTTTAGAGTGAANGTGAAGGCTGCAAAATATGATGATTTCTTTTTGTTNCCNNATNANAGCCCTGCGGCCCAANTATCAGAATCTTCAGTTNTTTTGAGAGATTTAAGAGGGAAGAAAACAACNAANATAGAGNNTCCAGGTCTTTATCAGGCTGACGTTTATCTTCAACCGGAAACTACTCAAAAAAGCACGGCAGACTCTTCTCGGCTAAACGAACAACTTATNGGCTATTGGGGTATGAACGGTAATATCAAAAGCTCTACGAATAGTCAGCAGCTTGTTGGNAGATTGGCAGGAGATGCTAAATTCATTGAGTCGCCGATTGGATTAGATAGCCAAGCCATATCTCTAGACGGTGATGGCGATGCAGTAATTGTACCTCGNGATAAATTGATGGATGTGGGTGAAGGCCAGTTTACAGTGGCGGCTTGGATCAGGCCTGCCGAATTGCGGCAGGCGGGCATNGTNTCTCTTGGTAAATATAGTTGGACTCATGGCTGGTATTTTGACATGCCTGACAACAAAGGGGTGTTNCGCATAGAGACTGCTAATCCAGACAACCAATCGAACGGTACTGTCGCATCNCGCCCGGGAGTCATTCGTTTAAATCAGTGGCAGCATGTTGCNGCAGTTGTAAGCCGTGAAGAAAACAAAACTAAATTATATGTTAATGGTTTCGAAGTAGCTGCNGGGACTATTNAGCCTNGCATTTTGGATAATCCTAAAGTTGATTTGCACATTGGCCGTATTCAGGATTCTCAGCAGTTCAAAGGGGAAATNGACGAGGTGCGCTTCTACAGGCGTGCTCTTGATATTTCTGAACTTAAGGCNCTNCTAAAACCTGGGCANNGNTTTGTGAANNCTCCTCCAGTGAAGGAGGAGGATTTGAAGCTGCAAATTGCTGGTCGNCAACTTGAAGCAAGGTTGCGCCAACCTGCTTTTGCGGTTTTGCGCTTATCATCTGGTCNNCANGAGTTTAGCNTGAACTACGCTGGAGGGCTTACTCCGAATCGCCTAGTNCTTACGCGAGTTCCAGATGATAGTGACTTAGCAAAGCGGTTCGAAAAGTTTGAAAATCGTTCGTCTTGGCTGGGAGTTCATATGGGATTGAGACGTGATTGCGGTAGTACATTTTCATCTGTNCAAGAGCCTGTTGAAGTTAAGAACNGAGAGTTAANGGAATTTGTTTTTGAAGGAGCAATCAATAATTATCCAAGCGATGATGTTCAGCCTGAAAATGATAATTATCTTGCAGGAATCAGAGAGATTGGAGTTAGGAATGAGTACACCGATGGACGAAATCGTCCGCGATTGAAGATAAGTTCAGTGGAGTTTGAAGGGCCTTATTATGAGACTTGGCCGCCAGCGACACACAGACGTATTTTCATTGATTCACCAAACAAGAATCAAACAGAAGTTTACGCTTTTGAAGTTGTGAGAGCTTTTGCCGGTCGTGCTTTTCGTCGGCCAATAACTAAAGAGGAAGAAGTTTCCTTGATGAAGGTTTGGAAGAGTTCATTTTCAGACCATAATGACTTAATTAGAAGCATTAAGGAAACATTGCTTATTGTTCTAACATCTCCCCAGTTTTTGTTTCTAATTGAGAAAAGTAATAGTCCCAAACCTGAGCCGATCACCCAGAATGAATTAGTTTCAAAGCTTTCTTATTTTTTATGGAACACTTCGCCAGATTCGCGCCTTCGCCTGCTAGCAAGCCAAGGAGAATTAAGTGCTTCGCTTGATAAGGAGATCACTCGTATGATTGATGATGATAGATTTGGACAATTCGTCGAAGAGTTCGCTTCGCAGTGGTTGAGCTTGGAAAAATTTGACGTGGTTGAGATAGATCGAAACCGCTATCCTTCTCTTACTCGAAATAGGCGCCTCCATCTTAAACGGGAACCGATTGAGCTTCTTAAATATATGATTCGTGAAAATTTGCCTGCAAGAAATCTCCTGCAATCAGAATTTGTCATGGCCAATGAGCTTGTTGCGAGCTACTACGGTTTAAGCTCTCAAATCGAGAGCGGTTTTAATTTTGTTCCTGTTAATCATAATCGTGAATATCTTGGAGGGTTGCTTGCACAAACAAGTATACTTGCAGGTCTTTCAGATGGTCGCGATAGCAACCCTATTAAGCGTGGAGCTTGGATAGCCCGAAAAATCATCGCTGAACCGCCAGCTGAACCTCCTCCTAATGTTCCAGGGATAGAGGAAATTGATTCCAGCCTCCCGCTTAGTGAGCGTCTCTTTCTGCATCGCAATCACAAAGGCTGTGCAGGTTGTCATTCCAGCATTGACCCTTGGGGCCTTTCGCTTGAACANTTCGANGCTGGTGGCGGNTTTCATGCCAATAAAAAGCAACAAAATATTAAATTGCCAGATCAGACGGAAGTGGCTGACTATGCNGAATTTCGGTCCTACCTTGTTGGCCCTCGAATGGACCGCGTGGCATTCAGTTTATTAAAGCATATAGCCACGTATGCTGTTGGTCGCACTCTCACATACAATGAACTTGTTTTTCTTGAGGAACAGGGCCTTACTTTGCGTGACAGCGATTATCGAATGCAGGATCTTTTACGCTTTGTGATCCACAGTGATGTGTTCTTGAAAAAGTAAACTCATGAAACGAAATTTCAAACTCGATAGACGGGCATTTTTAAAAGGCACAGCTGGAGCCACGCTAGCCTTGCCAGTACTGGAAGCAATGGGCTCAGAGGTGCTAGAAGTTGCGCCTAGGCGTTTCTGTGCGCTTTATACTGCTAATGGAATGTCTTTGCCGCAGGCAAAACATAATATTGATGAGTGGAGCTGGTTTCCTCGCCTGAAAAAAGACGGGCATTTTCTTTTTGGAAAGTCCACTGAGGCCTTGTCGCCTTTTCGTGAGCATCTAAGTTTTTTAGGAGGGTTATACCATCCCAATGGGCCTAAATCTGATCCGCATGTATGTTCTGATATGTGGCTTACGGGGGCACCTTTACAAGATCCTAATCGAGATGTTTATAACAGTGTGGCTCTTGACCAATTAGTAGCTAAGCATACTAAACATTTTTGTCGGCAACCTTCTATGGTGATGTCTGTAGATGCTGGTGTGGGTTTTCTGTCTCGCACTGGTACGATTTCCTACAGTTTAAACGGCAAGCCTATACCCGCTGAGAATAACCCGCGTCAAATTTTCAATCGCCTTTTTAGAGTCGATAGAGCGTCTTTAAATAATGAGCGTAATAAGATTAATCGACGCATTAAACTAGTAGATGCAGTTCTTGAAAATGCTCGATCACTAAATAAGAAACTTGGAAAGTCTGATCGAGAAAAAATGGATCAGTATCTTACCTCACTTAATGAAGTAGAGAAGCGATTGGTTGCTTCTGAGAAGTGGGTTGATATACCGCTCAAGACTCAGGACTATTCTCATCTTAAACTAGATGCTGATTCCGAGGGGGCCCCTAGCGATTACTATCGGACTATGTTTGACCTTATAGCATTAGCATTTGATGCAGACATTACCAGAAGTGTTGCATTTATGTTAAACCGTGAAGATGGCATGGGTATTAGTGATACCTTTCCAATAAAGCTTGGAATTAATAGAACTCATCACAATCTTTCTCATGCACAGGACAAGGACGGTCAACTTAAGTTTGCAAAGTATGATCAATTTCTTTCAGAACAGCTCGTGTATTTCTTTAATCGTTTGCAGGGCTATAAGGATAACAATGGATCGGTGCTCGATAATTCCATCGTTCTATACGGTTCAGGGGCTAGCACTACACATATGCCCAAGAACCTCCCAACTTTAGTTGCTGGAGGTGCTAATATGGGGCTCAAACACGGTCAGTATTGGAAGAAAGGTGAAACCCAGATGTCTAATGTATTTCTCAGTATATTGCGTAGTATGGGGATAGAGGANGAGNGCTTTGCTGACAGTACTGCGACTGGAGCTCGAGAAATTTTTTCGAACGCTTAGTTCTTATTTTTTTTATTGCGGACTTGGATAATAAGAGGATTGGAGACTATGCCTTTTTCGGCACTGGCTTTTATATGAAAATGGTTTCTGGATTCTGGGACCCAATTGTCTGCAGTTATAAAAAATTCCCTTTCAGTTTGTCCTTCCACAATTAATAGGCCGCTTAATCCAATATTATCCACATAGACTCCATGTGGAAGATTGCGACCTGCGTCGTGGCTGCCTAGCTGTATGCGGCCGTTGAATCCGTTTCTCTCAACTTTAACTCTAGCCGAGATTGTTTCTCCGGGGGAAATTGTGAACTTCAGGGGATCTGAAAAAGTACCAGTCTCTGCGCCCCCGCTAATATTGCTGGTGACCTGGACGAGCAGCTTCGGTTTGTTGAGTGGTTTGATGTTATTTAACTTGCCGACTTCACGGATAATCTTTTTGCCTCGTAATGTTGCTGTGGCGGTGACCATTAGGAAGTCATTCTTAGGTGTGGCAGCATCTGAGTCTGCGTGAATTGATCCGAATGCCTGCTTCTGTTCAGTCTCGATAATGATGGGAGAGCTAACGTGAAAACCGGCTGGGGGGGCACTAATATCCAATCGGATTGGGCCATTAAAATTGTCCTTACGATCGACGCTGAAGCTAAACTCACGGCCGCTTCCTTTTGGGATCCCGTCGGAGAAATTGTTAATGCTGACTTTGAAATCTGGCTGGCGAGCACGGATNGTAAACTTGTATTTGAAGTTTTTACCCTGAAATCCTCGAACATCACTGATTCTTGCAAGATATTCGCCATCTGTCGGGGGCGTAAATGTGAGTTTTGAGTCTCTTCCCAGTCGGCGTTGGCTTTCATCGTCGTTTTGGTAGTAGACTGGAAAGGTTGGTAGCCCGTTGGAGATCTCCGGATCGCCTTTGGCCAAGGGCTCGACAATGTATGCCGGTTGACCAAGTGGATGCGCAAGCGGTGTCGTGTCAAAATACCCATGCCGGTTGCCGCTGCCAGGATATACGATATAGCCGCTGTCAGGTCCGCGAGGATAAAGCCAAAGCTTCACAATCTCGCCATTCAAATAAAGTAGTTGATTGAGCTTCATCTCCTCCCACTTGAATAGACGAAAATCGTTGGAGGTGTTGGAGTCTTTGCCTCGGAAGGTAAGCCAGCTTTCGCGAACGGCCTTAAGACGGACACGCTCGATTGGATTGCCTTTTGTATCAAGCACCTCAATTTTGGTATCGATCGGCGACTTACTTTGGGCGGCGTTAGTTTCGAGTACCCATTCCTCACCGGCGATGGCTTTAAAGCGAAACAAGTCAGAGTCGATATCTTTTTCGCTATTAATTATCCCGGTCACTACAGTTGGTAGAGTGATTCGGTTGGCCTCGATTGGGAGGTCATTGGGCTCCACTTCGGTAAACTCAACCGGCTTGACTTCGGTAAACTCAATCGGCTGGATTTTAGAGATNGTCTTGGTTGAGGAATATGAACGATAGTCCAAGCTGAGATCAATTTTTTCAACTGAGCCATCCATTCGGCCGACATGCAGGGCTTGGTCGTCTTTGCTAAATGCCAGGGCGGAAACTACGTCCACTTGGTTACCGATAGTTTGTAAAAGCTCGAGTCTTGGGAGAGCCCAAACCTTGACAGTTCGGTCGGCGGAAGCTGTGGCTAAGAGTTTGCCCCTCGCATCGATTGCAAGGCCGGTGATCTCGTCTTCATGCACAAAACGCATCTGAACAAGAGGATTAATTCCTATTTCGTCACCGCTAACCCAGCGCCATAGGCGAACTTGTTTGTCTGCNCCAGCAGCTAGGATAAAACGGCTGTCAGGCGTAAACGCGGTTAGAAATTGTTCGCCGGAAGGTTGTCCGAACGTGTCTAGACGTTGTCCGTTTTCGGAATTCCAGAGTTTGACAGAGGAATCCCCACCAGCACTGGCAAGAACGCTACCGTCCGGACTGAAAGCAATGCCAAAAACGGCGCCGTTGTGCCCTTTGAGAGTGCGTAGTATCTCCCCAGAAGCAGTGTTCCAAATTTTGATGATGCGGTCGTAGCCAGCGGTGGCTAGTTGGCTGCCATCAGGAGAGAAGGCGATGCCATATAGCGCATCATGATGGCCGGTTAGAACGTGGAGTTTTTTACCGTTCTCGAGGTTGAACAGTGTTGCAACACCATTGAGTCCTGGGGTTCCACCGGCAACCGCCAATATTTTGTTGTCATTTGAAATCGTGATGGCATTTACCTTTCCGGAGATGTCGGTAAAGGTTTTGTCCCCAAATTGAATTTTTTCGTAGCGGCCGATTACCAGTTTTCCGTTATTGCTGATTGTCATCGAGGTAACGGGGCTGAGCAATTTGTCAGCCGGACTGATTGCAGGAACAGTGAGGTTAGCAAGAATCGATTGGTCGCGTTTAGGCGGTTTGGCACCCTGATCAATCCAGCGCAGGATCGTATCAATCTGTGATGCAGAAAGTTGAGGCTCTTGGCGTGGAGGCATATATGGCTTGGCTTTTTTTGTAATGACCTTGGCCAGCAGTGATTCCAACTGATCGCCCGCCTTGATAGGTATCCCGTTTTCGCCGCCTTTCATCAAAAGTTTAAAAGTCTCGACGGAAAGTTCCCCTTCGAGATCGTCGTTATTGTGGCAACCGACACAATACTGGCGAAGAATAGGCGCAACGTCCCGGTGAAAATCAACCGTCTCGCCAAAAAGGGTAATAGTAAGTGATGTGAGAAAAACTGTATAAAGAATTTTCATGCATTAATGCTGGAACAGAAATTCACGGCTGGTCATTAGCGCCCAGAATAAGTCCTCTACAGCGGCTCGACGCTCTATTTCAGGTGTGGCATCGAATATCTGAGAAAGTCGTTTTCGTTCGGTATCACTAGGTAACCTGGATAGGCAGAGTAGGTAGGTTTCCTCTATGATCTGCTCGTCACTTTGCGGAATCATAACGTTTACACAGCTCTGTTCGCTTCGTAGGTTACTGTTGAGAGTGTCCCCGTTAGAAAGATGTAGAACTTGCACCATACTGGGCTTGTTAGACCGTTCACATTCACAGGTGATCTCGCGTTCGTTTCGGCCAAAAGTTTTAAGAAAATAAGAAGTGACAGAGGAGTCAAATAACTGCAGTGCACGAGTTCCATCGCGGTAGAAGTTTGTCCCCTGCGTGCTGCCGTCGGAGAGTGTGATCTGGTCGTATTTTGGAGAGACTTGGGTTACCGATGTTATGGCATCCTGCAGTACTTCTGCCATCAATCTTCGAGGGTAATAGCGAGAGTAATATTTTTGATCCTCCATGTTTTCCGCGAGCGGCTTACTGGTTCTCTGATAGGTTTCGCTCTGCAAAATGAGCCGCATTAGGGCCTTGAGGTCGTAGTTGTTCTCAACGAGATACGACGCGATTTCTTCTAGTAACTGTTCGTTTGAGGCAGGGTTGGAGACTCGCAGGTCGTCGACTGGTTCAACGATGCCTCGTCCGAAAAAGTTAGCCCATACACGGTTGGCGATGGAGCGGGTAAAGTATGGATTATCTGGCGAAGTCAGCCATGCTGCTAATGCCTCGCGACGGTCCTCAGGAGAGTCACTTTCTATTGATTGACCGTCTAGCGGTGCGGGGGGTCTGGGTTTTCCGGTGCGAGGTTGAATAAGGTCTCCTCGGTCGGCAATGAAAAGAGTTCTAGCCCCATTTCCATTGCGTGCATCGCCGCCCCAGCCCTTGGCCCTTACACGCGCAAATAAGTTGGCAAACGAGTAGTACTGGTCGTTGGTCCACTTTTCTAAAGGATGATTGTGGCATTTGGCGCAGTTAATCGAGAGGCTCATGAATGCCTGACTTACATTCTCCGCCATCGTCTCAGGATCTTGGTGAACGGAGTAAAAGTTCGTAGCACCGTTTTTCATTGTGTCACCTTTTGCAGAGATGACTTGTCGCACAAGTTTATTCCACGTAGTGCCTTTTTCCATCTCACCACGTAGCCATTGATAGTACGACTTAAGCGCGTCTGGGCGGAGTTTGCGTCCGCTTATTAAAAACAGATCCGAAAGACGATACGTCCAGTAATCGATAAACTCAGGTTGAGCTAGTAAAGACTCAATCAATTCATCGCGCTTAGTTTCTGATGTGTCAGCCAGGAACGTACGCGTGGACTCGGGTGTAGGTAGCATTCCGACGACATCTAGATGAACCCGCCGAATAAACTCGCTGTCAGAACTCCTTGGTGATGGCTTTAGATTAAGTCGACGCAACAAGTTAAGGACAGCATCGTCAATCACGTTGCGTCTAGGAGCTTTGTTGTAGGTATCGTTCGGAATAACATTTGGCCAAGGAGATCTAATCCGCGCCAATGCAATCTGACCAGAATACCAGGCTGTTATGGCGCCGTCCCCGTACCCGATGACTTTGGCCAATCCGGTGGATTCGTTCACCTCGGCCACGGTTGCGTCGGTCGAGGCGAACCTTGCCCATTGTGTGACGTCGCGCTTTGTACCGTCACTAAATAAAACCCGTGCAGTTAACTGCTGTGCTTGGCCTTTTTTTAACTGGGAAAGGGTGGGCGATATTTCGAACTTTTTTATAGTGGGGTCGTTGTCGCTTGGCCCAGGTGCCCCATGCTGAATCCATCTTGTTAGAATCCGATATGCTTCCGATTTTTCGTGCAGTACTTTTCCTCCCTTGTGCCTAACTGCAGCGGTTGGCTTGGTGACAAATAGGCTGGTCGCGGGTGCAGCGAACTCGATGCGTCGTCCTCGGTTTTCTCTTGTAATGTTGTAATAATCGGTTGCCGGGTCATAAGCATTTAAGCTGAGTCGGAATCCTCCCTTGCCGGCCAACGCCCCATGGCAGCCGCCGCCGTTACAGCCTGCTTTGGACAACACTGGCATCACATCATGGCGAAAACTTACTTTACTATTTTCATCAGTAGATGCTTTGAGGGGCAGTGCAATAATTAACAGCACTAGGCCAAGTGCAATCAGGCATTTCATGAAAATAGTTCCTTGATGGGTTCGTTGCCAAAGTCAACGAGTGGAAAAGGCCGTCCGCTTGGCCCAGGTAGGGTTGCTTTGGGGTTTAGACCAAGGCTGTGAAAGATCGTTGCCACAACGTCACCTGGTTCCACCGGTCGCTCTGCAGGAAATCCCCCTACGGGGTCGCTTTTACCTACAACCTGACCGCCTTGCACACCTCCGCCTGCGAATGAACAGGTGAAGCATTGAGGCCAGTGGTCGCGTCCGCCTGCCGGGTTAATCTTGGGAGTCCTACCGAACTCAGAGAGTGTAGTTACCATTGTGTCGTCGAGCAGCCCTCGTTCGTGCAGATCCTCAATCAAAGCGCTGTAGCCCTGATCATACATTGGAGCTACCTGTTCCTTCATCTGTTTGACGGAGATGAATGGCTTAGAGCCGTGAATATCCCATGAGAGTTGATCGAACACGGTGAGGAAACTATTAATAGTGACCATTCGGACGCCGTTCTCTACGAGGCGGCGGGCTAGTAGACAGCATTGGCCAAAGCGGTTCATACCGTAGCGTTCCCTCACAGCCAGTTTTTCACTGGTTATGTCAAATGCTGCTCGAGCTTGTTCACTGGTCATCATACGAAAGGCAGAGTGAAAGCTGTCATTGAGCAGTCGAGCGTCCTCACTGGCTTCAAAATTCTTTACTGCATTATCTACGATGTTACGCATCTTACGTCTACGATCTAATCTTGCGGCTCCGATCTGATCGGGAGGCAAAAGGTCAGGAACCTTGAAGTTCTTTTGTGCAGGGTTAGCGTTAAGTGCGAAAGGGTCGTGTGCCTTGCCTAGGAACCCTCCAGCTTGACCGTTAGGCATATTACCTCCGCCGCGTCCCATCAACTCCGGAAGCACAACGAATGGTGGAAGGTCGCTCTTGCGACCGAGTAGATGACTTGCGACCGCTCCGGCATGAGGGGTTTGGATGCCGCCTGTAAAACGTCGGCCGGTTTGCATGATCTGCCAGCCCGCATCGTGTACTGCCGCGCCGCCGTGGTGAACGGTTCGGACGAGTGAAAACTTGTCGGCTATCTTAGCGTGTCGAGGGAGGATCTCCGAGATATCTATTTCAGAGGATTTGGTACGAATTGGCTTAAATGGACCTCGAATTTCCCTAGGGGCATCTGGTTTCATATCCCACAAATCGACATGACTTGGCGCCCCGAGATTAAAGATCATGATGCAGGCGCGATTGTCGTGTCCAGGGCGAACAGCGCCGGTCTCTTTTGCTGCAAGTAGTTGCGGCAGAGATAATCCGGCAGCGGCAAGTGACCCTATCTGCAGGAACTCCCTTCTTTTCAAGTGACTGCCCCCACATATGGAGGCCTGTTCTTCAGCCAAGAAATCAAACATAACGCAAAAAATAGAGCGGCGATCAATCCGCGAGGTGTACTCGGCAATACTAGCGTTTCGTTTTAAAGATGCACGACGAAAACGCTGCCGGATTGACAAAGCTACGCTCGGCTGCGATTTCATGGGCACAAATTGCTAAAAATAATGAAACTTAGAATAACTTCGTTGGCGCTAGCTGTCGTATTTGCTTGGCTCTGTGGGGTGTGTGCGGTTGATGCAAAATCCAAGACTCGCCCTAATATTCTTTTTATTCTTGCTGATGATCTTGGATGGAAGGATTTAAGTAATGAGGGGTCAACATACTACGAGAGCCCTAACATCGACCGTATCGCTCGTGAAGGAATGAAATTCACACGTGGCTACGCAGCGTGTCAGGTTTGCAGTCCTTCCCGGGCGAGTATTATGACAGGTAAATATCCTACTAATCACGGAATCACTACCTGGATCGGTGACCGCGCCGGTGAGGCTTGGCGNAGTACACGGCGAAACGATACCCATCTACCNCCAGAGTACGATCGTAAACTTAGAGCCTCCGAAATCACANTGGCTGAGGCGCTAAGAGAGCAGGGATACAAGACATTTTACGCAGGCAAATGGCACATTGGCGGTAAGGGTTCATGGCCAGAAGATCACGGTTTCGACATTAACAAGGGAGGGTGGGATGTTGGCAGTCCTCACGGCGGCTTTTTCTCACCTTGGAAAAATCCTACACTCGAATCTGGTCCTCCGGGGGAGTCGCTACCCATTCGCTTGGGTAATGAAACCGCCAAGTTCATCGAGGAGCACAAGGATAAGCCGTTCTTAGCCTTCCTTTCTTTTTACTCCGTACACGGCCCAATTCAAACTACACCCAAGTTGTGGAAAAAATACAGAGAAAAGGCTTTGTCCGCTGGTTTGGTAAAGGAGCGTTTCAAATTCGATCGCCGACTAAACGTTCGACAAGTTCAGGACTGTCCAATCTACGCCGGGATGATCGAGACAATGGATGATGCAGTTGGTATTGTACTGGATAGGCTGGATAAGCTTGGCTTGGATAAAAACACAATTGTCTGCTTCACATCTGATAATGGTGGGGTGTCCTCGGGAGACGCTTACTCGACCAGTAATATGCCGTTGCGAGGTGGTAAAGGCAGGCAGTGGGAGGGTGGCATTCGTGAGCCTTATTACATCAAGGTGCCGGGGGTAACCAAGCCAGGTGGGACNAGTGCTGTTCCTGTCAACGGAATTGACTGGTACCCCACACTACTGGAATTGGCAGGCATTACAGTGCCGGTGAACCAGTCCGTTGACGGTGTCAGCATTGTCCCCATACTGAAGGGCGGTAAAATTTCCAAGCGTCCGCTGTATTGGCACTATCCTCATTATGGCAACCAAGGAGGTGAACCGTCCTCAATCATAAGTCAAAACGATTGGAAATTAATCCACTACCACGAAGACGGGCGTGACGAGATTTACCACTTGGTCAATGATCCGAATGAGACAACCGATCTAGCCAAGAGTGAAACCAAGCGGGTAAAGCGATTGCGAAAAAAGCTCGATGCTTGGCTAAAGGAAACCAAGGCTCGATTACCGACTAAGGACACTCAGGTCGACTTGGCCAAGCGCGAGGCGCGTCTCAAGTCCATTTCCACAGATGGCAAGGCGCGGCTTGAGAAGCAGCATGCAAACTTTTTAAAAAAGAATTTTAAACCGAATAAGGACTGGTGGGGCAGCGCACCGGTTGATTAGTCACTCCAATCTGTTGATGGTCCTTTTTGAAGATTGAAAGACTAGGTAAACGATGCACAGCCTAAGTGTCGAGGTAATAGCAAGATGGTTTGGCCAAAAGTCATGCTCGACGTATCGACCGGTTTTTCTCATCATTCTCTTACAAAACTAAGCGTTTAACCAAACGCACCATGAAATAATACTTTATGAAACTACAACGACGACAATTCCTGAAATCCTCTGCAGTTATCACTGCAGGGACGGTTCTTTTACCCGGTGCCTATGCGGTAACTAAAGCCAATCGACCCNGCTATCAGATTGGGCTTTCGCAGTACTCTCTTCGAGCAATGTTTAAGGACGGTTCGCTTGATCCGCTGGATTATCCGGCATTCAGCGTAGACCAGTTTGGCATCAATCAACTCGACCTCTGGGAAGGTGGTCTGCCGAAGGATAAACTCGATGATAAAAAGTATTTGAAACAACTCAAACGTCGTGCGAATAAGACTAATGTTGAGCTTTTTTTATTGATGTCCGGTGTTCTAGATGCCAGTCCTNAAAAACGTGAAGCGAGTCTAAAACAGATTCTGCCTTCGCTCTTGCGNGCACAGATTCTGAGGTGTGAGTATGTTCGTGTTTTTCTTCGAGTCCCAGGCAGCGATGAGGCGATTGGATTGGAGGCAAGCGTCGAAGCTCTTAAGCCGTTGTCCGACGCTGCTGCAGAAAAGAACGTTATCATTGCTATAGAGCCTGGAGCATCACAGCTGAGCCAGCGCGGTGCATTTCTTGCAAAGGTCGCAAAAAAACTTAACCATCCAGCGTGCAAGCTAATGCCGGACTTCGGTAAATTGCGGAACAATGTTTATGATGGGACTTCGGCGATGATGCCCTACACAGCGGCGATCTCCTGTAAAATGCACAGTTTTGATGATAATGGAAACCAACCGGATTTCGACTATCAACGCTTGATGAAGATTATTGATAAGGCTGGTTACCGAGGCATCCTTGCAATTGAGTGGGAAGGGCAAAAATTAAAACCGATACCTGGGGTGAAGGCTTCTAAAAAGCTGATTGAGGCATCACTTAAATCTATCGCTTAAGCATGTTTCGGCTGATGCTTTTAAGCCTGTTTTGCGGCATTTCGTTGCTTGAGGCTAATCCCAATGTTGTCATAATTTATGTTGATGATATGGGGTATGGTGATGCGTCCTGCCTAAACCCACAGTCCAAGTTTAAAACACCAAACATCGATCGATTGGCTAAAGAGGGGATGAGCTTTACTGACGGTCACAGCTCCGACACGGTTTGTTCGCCGTCGAGGTACGGTCTATTGACTGGTCGTTACTCTTGGCGAACGAAGATGAAGCGCGGTGTAATGGGAGCAGAGGGAGAGTGTCTTATCGCCGATGAGCGAATGACGCTGGCCTCATTTTTGCGCGACAACGGCTACACCACGGCGATGGTCGGTAAATGGCACCTCGGGATGGACTTTCCTGGGACCAAGGGTAACCGAGATTGGTCGAAGCCTACAGTCGACATGCCCTTGGACAAAGGGTTTGAATACTTCTGGGGGCTTCCTGCCTCAATGAATTACGGGGTGCTAGCGTGGTTCGAAGGTCGTATGGCTAAAGTGCCGCCAACTCTATTTACTCGCAAGAAGTCAAATCATATCGCGAACGATGATTATCGAATAGCCCCCCCTTATCAGGCAAAGCCTTTAAAGCCAAACGACCTTGAGGTTGCGAGTGATTTTATAGATATCGAATGCCTCGATCGATTTACAGAACAGGCGATTAAGTGGCTTGATGGACAAGCTTCTGCTTCCCGAAACGGTAAGCCGTTCATGTTGTACCTCTCCTATACTTCACCCCACAAACCAGTGATTCCGTTAAAGCGATTTAGGGGTAAGGGAGGTGCCGGGGCATACGGTGATTTTATGATGGAGACTGACTGGCATGTGGGGAGGGTACTCGATTGTATCGACAAAAATAAATTGACTGACAATACAGTAGTTGTCTTCACGAGTGACAATGGCCCCGAGTCTACTTGGCGTAGACGCATTGAGGAATATAACCATCACAGCAATGGTATCTACCGTGAGGGTAAACGCTCAATTTACGAGGGAGGTCATAGGGTCCCGTTTCTTATTCGTTGGCCTAATAATGTTAAGGCTAGTAGTAAGTGGGATTCGCCAGTTTGCCAGACCGACTTTCTAGCTACCTTTGCTGATATTTTGGGTAAAAAACTTCCTGAGAATGCAGGCGAAGACAGTGTTAGTTTTTATAAGGCTTTGATCGGTCAGGATGCTCCACAGCGATTCGCAATGATTCATCATAGTATGCGGGGTCGATATGCAGTGCGTGAAGGTAAATGGAAGTTGATCATGGAGAGTGGGAGTAAAGATTCTAAAAGGGAGTTGTATGATCTTTCAGTTGACCCTGGAGAGTTAAGTAATCTTATCGTTAAGTATCCGGATGTAGCTGAGCGTTTGAAAAAAAGTATCACAGAGATTATCCAAAATGGGCGGACCACTCCCGGTCGTGCTCAAAAAAACGACACTAAATTTTGGAGTGATCTCCATTGGATGAGTGATCCAGACTAATTTAGATCAATCAATAAAAGTACAGATATATTCGCAGATGCCTTCCTTAATTTCTATATCGAAGCTGCTTTTGGGTTGTACGTCGAAGCTTTGGCCGGCGCTGTAGTCGGTATTATTTGAGTCTCCCTGCACTTTGACAGTGCAATTTCCTGCAATGATTTCCATATGCTCGGCTTTGTCGGTGCTAAAATGAAATTTACCAGGGTAAATCATTCCAAGTGTTTTTTCATTTCCGTCTTCAAGGATGATGGTGTGACTAACAACTTTTCCATCAAAATAAACATTGGCCTTGGCTACTGCAGTTACATTTTTAAATTCTTTGTTTTTCATGGCTGGGGAATTTTTTAGATAAGCGCATCGATGTCAACGGTTAAGTTACGGATTGACGTGCTGAGGTGGGAGGTTTTTTATTCAGCAATCACATCGATGAAACAATGTTTTTTGATTACTGCAATTGCAACTGCAATTCAATCAGGAGCTGCTTATGAACAAGAACTGTTTAACACGCAAGAGTTGTCTTCTCCGTTTTTGAATTCAAACCAAGCACTTGATAAAATTACAGTGCCAAAAGGTTTCAAGGTTCAACTAAGTGCTGCAGAGCCTTCAGTGCAGCAGCCGATCGCGATGGCTTGGGATAGTCGAGGTCGTTTGTGGGTTGCCGAGTGTTATACATATGCGAATTCTCTTTTAAGATTTGATATGAGAATGAAGGATCGTATTTTGATTTTCGAAGACACAAATCACGACGGCATCTTTGATAAGAGAAAGGTGTTTTGGGATAAGGGTACTCGTATTGCAGGCATTGAGATCGGCTTTGGCGGGGTTTGGGTTGCCGCGGCGCCAAATATTTTATTTCTACCAGATCTTAACGGAGATGATCTGCCGGATGGGCAGCCGGAGATTATCCTGAACGGTTTCGAGAGTGACCGTATACGACATAATATTGTTAATGGTCTGCGTTGGGGTCCCGACGGATGGCTCTATGGAAGACACGGAATATTAGCTACGTCAAATATTGGTAGCCCTAATGCATCTAAAGAGGAAAGGGTTAAAATGAACTGTGGAATCTTTCGTTATCATCCTGTCAAGAAGACCTTTGAAGTAGTGGCTGAAGGGACGACAAATCCCTGGGGGCACGACTGGGATGAACACGGCCAGTTATTTTTTATCAACACTGTAATTGGTCATCTCTGGCACGTGATTCCAGGTGCGCGTTATAAACGGATGTATGGCAATCATTTCGATAAACATCTTTATGAACTAATCCCTCAGACTGCGGACCATTATCACTGGGATGTTGGTAATGAACAATGGTCTGATCTTAAAAAAGATGGAATGACTTCAGCTACTGATGCTGCTGGTGGAGGCCATGCACATAGCGGTATGATGATTTACACAGGAAATAACTGGCCGAAAGAGTACCGTGGTAATGTGTTTACTTTGAACTTACACGGGCGTCGAATTAATCAGGATAAATTGCTACGTTCAAATGCAGGGTATGTTGGTAAACATTCTGACGATTTTATGTTTACGGATGATGTTTGGTTTCGTGGAATAGAATTGAGTTGTGGTCCCGATGGTGGAGTTTATGTGCTCGATTGGTCGGATATTGGGGAGTGCCATGAAAGTGATGGAGTTCATCGAACAAGTGGTCGGATTTTTAAAATTTCATACGGAAAAACTAAAATGCTACTTAAGCCTCTTAATGAATTAAGTTCCATGGAATTGGTAAATATGCAATCTCACCCGAACGAGTGGCAATCAAGAATAGCGCGCAGATTGTTGCAGGAACGAGCGGTAAAAAGGGAAGACCTTTCTCAAGCACAAAAGTCCTTGAGGCTACTTTATGAAAAATCTGAATCTGTACAGCACCGATTGCGTGCTATGTGGGCTTTAAATTCTATAAACGAGGTGGATCAGTCTTGGTTGTTAGAGCAGTTGAATGAAAAAAATGAGCATATTCGCGTTTGGGCGATCAAGCTTCTTACAGATAATGGAAAGGTTTCAGATAAGGTCTTGGAGCAATTTGAGTCTTTAGCTGAGACTGAACCTTCAGGACTGGTTCAGCTTCATTTAGCTTCTGTTCTTCGTCTGCTTCCTTTTTCTAAGCGCTGGGATCTCGCAGGGGTGCTTGCGTCCAAAGATACATTTGCTAATGATCCTGTATTACCTTTAATGATCTGGTATGGCATTAGTCCAGTAGTTGGCGAAGATCGATCCGGTGCCATTCAGTTTATCTCGAAATGTAAGATTCCAAAGCTTCGAACCTTTACCGCCCGTCGTTTGGCTAGCAGTACCGGAACGAATGAAGAGAAATAAAAAACGCCGTAATTAAACGGCGTTTTTGAATTTAAAATAATATTTCGAGCTACTCGACAATCAGTGTGCCCCACATTGAGAACCCGTGCCCGGGATAAGTACAAACGTACTCGTATTTACCCGGCTTGACTGGCGCCTTGAAGTAGAGATTGTAAGTGTTTCCAGTCAGCACTAAAGGTGTGGCTGCGATGACTTTATCACTATCTGGTACGAAGCTGTTTATCATACCAGCTGCACCCATAGTGGCAGCTTTGGTAACGATATCCACTCGCGAACCAGGTTCAACGATAAGCAAGTTGTGCATCATCGGCATTGGATCATTGTTAGTGAAGGCAAGTTCAACGCCAGCTCCTGCTTTTACCTTGAGCTCAGCCTTATCAAATTTCATTGGAGGCGTCACGCCTACTGATAGCTTGGCATCTATCTTGAAGGGAGGTCCGTCAATAATGGGGGCTTTCTGGATTTTTTCGATCTCTTCTAATTGTTCTTTAGGGACATTGGCAAGTGCTTCCTTACGGAAGTTATTTAAGAAACCGGCAAAGCTGTTGCCTCCTTTGAAGCTTTCAGCTTTTCGATACCATCGAAAGTATTCGAGACGTTGTTTTTTAGTCCAATGCTTTTTAAGATTTCTCAGTTCCTTAGCATAATGAATTTGGTCGCGTTGAGGAGATGAAGCTGCTGTTGCAGCGAATGCTTTGGCGTAGCCCGAGTTTCTATTTAGAAGATCGTTGCTCCAGTTATATTTTGATTGATCTGCACTCTGAGACATAAGAGCAAGTGTTTTGCTTGCGACATTTGGTGACTCGAGATAGACAAGTAAAGTGCATAACTCGCGATTTAAAGAAGCCATTGGGGCAGGATAAATCGGGTCCAGTTTCTTCTCTACAGATGACGAAATAGCGTCAGATGGTTTCCCCATACGTATGAATGCAAGCTGGTATATTCGTAATAATTCAGCTTGTTGTGACGGTTTTAGCTCCGCCCAGTTGAGACGATTAAGCGCTTCGATAAGTTTACCTTGAAGACTTGCATCACCTTGGCGAGCAAGGGCGCATAGTGCAGTCAAAGAAGCTTGAGTATCCTTTTCTGCCAAAGCTTTACTCTGCCATTCAGAAGCTGGTTGAAGTTCAATTGCAATGCGCGCTGCCCAGCGGATATGGCGGTCATTGTGACCGAGATATTTCCATGCTTCAGCCACGGCGTTAGTTGATTTGGGTTTGTGCAATGCCTCGAGGCTGCGGCGAATAACACGATCACGAGCATTTGCAGATTTGGTCTTAACTGGTTTGGTGCTCTCCTTACCAACGTAAGTTACACGATGAAGTGCGCTTTGGCCTCCTCGACCACCTACAGTATAGTACATTGCGCCATCATACGGATTGATTACAGCATCGGTCATGCGCATCTGTGAGCTAGCAACGAATTCTTCGCGTTCAGCTGTGTAGGAGGCACCGGCTGGGGTTAGAAACATTGCCGACATCGTTCCATAGGTCCAATCGAGGCAGTAAATAGCCTTTTGATATTTAGCCGGAAACTTGGCCCCAAGTCCGGATGTTACCCCTACAGGTGATCCAGGGCCAATGTCGTAGGCTGGTGGCAGCATATCAGGAAACCATTGAGGCCATTTACCAGTTCCAGTGCGCCAACCAAAATCAGCTCCACTGGTGACGTGGTACAATCTTGTAGGCCTATACCACGGTGTGCCAGCATCCCATTCCATATCTGAATCATATGAGAAAAGCTCCCCATCTATATTGAATGCCATGTCGTATTGATTTCGAAATCCAATTGCAACCGTTTCCCAGTTTTTTCCATCTTTATCGAATCGGGCGATCCAGCCTCCTGGAGCACGAATATTTGCCGCATGACCACGGGCATCAGGTAGCCTTTTTAGGAGTAGGTCTTCATCCCAGTTGGTAGGCACCACAGAAGAATCTGTTTTGGGTAACTTTGTATGGTTCCCTCCTATTACATATATATGTTCTTTGTCTGGGCTTAGTACCAGCGCATGTGGTCCGTGTTCCCCGCCACCCTGCATTGGTTTCAGGTATTCATCTTTATCAAATTGATCGTCTCCGTTCGTGTCAGTGAGGCGATGGACGCCAGCATTTTTTCCGTTGATGTTCACCCACAACGAACCGTGCGCATAAAGGAGGCCCTGTGCACTAGAGATGTTAATATT
>PAOJ01000068.1 GCA_002708005.1 Verrucomicrobiales bacterium
ACGGATGGGTTGCAGATGCCAACAAATCCCCAATGACCACTTTTTCATTTTCAGTACCTGGCGGAGCAAATGTTAGCGCTATTCCATTGCCTGCTCGAATTGCTGACAACCCCATGATNGTCAACATGTGGCGNGAGCAGGTCGGACTCGAGCCAATCGACTCTTCAAAAGCCGCACAATTAGCTCTCAATATNACTGTTGGTGGCAATAANGGATNTCTATACGACTTCTCAGGAACTAANCCTATTCAAGGGCANTCAAAACCACCTAGGCTAGTAGTGGCTTCCTTAAAACTAGGTCAAGTAGCTTGGTTTTTAAAAATGGCTGGGCCTGCAGAATCCATTGAAAACCAAATGGAAACATTCACTCAATTTCTGGGTGATTTAAAATTTCAACCTGAAGCATCTAACATTAATTTTGATAAGTTAATGCAAGAAGCCCAACAATCAGCACAAGCTCCAGCACAAGCTCCAGCNCNAGCTCCAGCTCCAGCTCCAGCTCCAGCTCCAGCTCCAAAATGGACCATTCCGGTAAGTTGGGAAGAAAAACCCGCTACCCAAATGCGTCTAGGAAATTTTACTGCAGGCGAAGGCAAAGCAGAAATCACTGTGATGAATTTTCCCGGAAAGGTTGGAGGCTTAATGGCAAATGTTAATCGTTGGCGCGAACAATCAGGACTCCCCCCTGTCGATGATTCGGGAATCAGCAAAGTTACGGAAGAAATAAATGTAAGTGGAACACCAGCAACTTATGTGGAAGCTATCGGAGAAAAAATCTCTTCCATCAGTGTTTATCACCCCTCAGATCAAAAAACATGGTTCTACAAAATTTCTGGCCCAAGTGAAGTCGTTAAAGCAGAGAAAGCTGCATTTACAGCTTTTCTACAGTCCATAGAATTTTAGTAAAAAGGTCTTAATGCAGGAAATCTTTAAACCGCTCGTAAAATTTTGGTGTTCATTAAAACTGACCGTAGTGTGCCTTTTGTCAGCGCTTGTCCTTGTCTTTGTTGGAACACTAGCACAGGTCGACCAAGGACTTTATAACGCGCAAAAAAAATATTTTCGAAGTTACCTGCTTGTCTCCGAATCTCTAGGAGGAGCTGGTTGGGCACAAATACGATTCGGCAATACCGATTGGAATACCATTCCAAATGATTGGAATGAAATCGAAGGAAATCAGTTTAGCATGTTGGACTTTGAAGCTATCGATTCAGAAAATAAACAACGTGCAACAATTTCTGTTACAAAATTAGCCAAAGGCGCGGGCGGATTACTCGCAAACATCAACAGATGGCGAGGTCAAATAGGCCTTGATAAAGTTGACTCACTGGAAGGCTCCGAAGCTATTTCTGTAGATGGCAATCCTGGAGTCTTAGTTAATTTATCCGGTAAAAAAGATGGCAAAGATTTAAAAACAATAGGAGTCATTCACGAGCTACACTTTCGTAAACCACATGAAACATGGTTCTACAAAATCACAGGCGATTCAGATGTTGTTGAAAAGCAGAAAGATAATTTTAAAGACTTTGTTCTCTCCACAAGTTATCCCACCATGTTCAAATTCCCGTTTGTAGGCGGTTATCTTGTGGCTGTAGTGCTTTTGATAAATTTATTGGCTGCACATTTCCAAAGATTTACTTTTAGTAAAAAGAAAATTGGAATCTTCCTCACTCATGCAGGACTAATTCTGATGTTACTAGGACAAATCGTGACAGACCAATTTCAAGTTGAAAGCAACATGCGACTTGAAGAAGGGCAAAGCAAAAACCACTCGATCAGTCGCGAACTATGCGAATTAGTTATCATAGATAAAACAAATACTGAAACCGACGTATATGCCTCTATACCAGGTGAAGCATTAGAAGCTGGTAAGAAATTTCAAATGGGCAAACTTCCATTCGAAGTAACGGTGGAAGATTACTATGAGAATTCAGATCTCACACAACTTACTGCCGGCAACAAATCACTTGCAACTACCGGCAAAGGCTTATCACTTGTAGCAACTGAAACCGACTCTGTTACATCTTTGGATGAAGTGAATTTCCCAAGTGCTTATGTATCTATTAAATCTAATGATGGCCCAAAAAAAGAACTCGGAACCTGGTTGACATCTGCTTTATTTGGCGCACTTCGCACTCCGATCCCAGAACAAACCTTTGAACACGAAGGTAATGAATATGTATTAGCTTTAAGATTCAAACGTTACTATGAAGACTATAATATCGAGCTAGTTGATTTTCGGCACGACAAGTTTCAAGGCACAGAAAAGGCCCGCAATTTCTCTAGTGACGTGATAGTTCGTGAACGCGATAGCGGGGCTGAACGCAAGGTCCATATTAAGATGAATCATCCGTTACGCACTCATGGAAAAACCTATTTCCAAGCCAGTTTCGATCCTGAAAATGATAAGGCAACAGTACTTCAAGTTGTCCGTAACCCAGGCTGGGTCACCCCTTATATTTCCTGCCTAATGGTCGGAGCCGGCATGCTAATTCAGTTTTTGATGCACTTAATTGGTTTCACTAAAAAAAGAAAGGCTAAAGCATGAAAAAGAAAATCCCTATTGCTGTAGTAGCATTAATGGCGATTTGGGCACTTGCTAGCCTCTTATTTACGCCCAAGTCAAAATCGGAACGATTGGGTTACGATATTTATGGATTTGCTAAATTGCCCGTGCTTCTAGACGGACGTATTCAACCCATAGACTCGACAGCAAGGAATGCTATGAAGGTCATTCGGCATAAATCAACTGCTCGCTATGCTCGTGAAGAAGGTTCTAACGAAGAAACCATTCCTGCTGTAGAATGGCTGCTCGAAGTTGCTGCAAAGCCATCAGAGGCAGCAAAACGCCCAGTCTTTCGTATTGATAACGAGGAAGTTAAGGACAACCTAAGCTTGGCAAAAACTGAGAAACATTTTTCAGTTGAACAAATTACCGCCGGNGACAATTTTGCAAGATTGGCTAGAGAAGGAGCAAGAATCCACTCCAAGAAAGCAGAGCTTAGAACCCCATACGAAAAATCTCTAAAATCCGTAGCGGATTCATTGATGCTTTATCAGCGGTTAGGCAAAAGTTTTCGCCCTCAAAATTCAATCAACTTTCAACAGGAACTAAACGATCTAACCAAGATTTTTGCTGATGGAATGGCAGCAGCGAGGGCACATGAAGCAGGGACTGAACACGACGAAGATGAGCATCAAAAATTTACACGACTTTTAGAGATCATGATCGATCCAAGCATGCAGGAAGGTGACAAAAGTGGAGTAATGTTCTGGCCTCGTACGATTCCTGTTGGCAGAGGAAATAGAGCACAATGGCAATCACTTAGTACGAATATCCTCAGTAGCATTACATCTGCGGCAATGGCTCCAAGCAACTGGAAGGTAGATTTCCATCCTGTTACAAAATCATATGCAGGCATTATATCAGCATATGCTAAAAACGATCCTTCTGCATTCAATGCTCACTTATCAACATATCGTGATTACCTAAAACAAAACGGCTTGTCACCTAATTTAGATAAGACCAGTAAAGAGTTTGCATTCAATAACTTTGATCCATTTTACAAGTGTGAAATAATGTTCGTATTAGCTTTCCTTCTTGCTTGCGGGGGATGGCTAACGCTGGCCAAGTGGCCAAATCAAACGGCGTATTATCTAATAATCTTAGCGGCAGTGATCCAGACAACAGGTTTAATTTTTAGGATGTGGCTTGAAGGCCGCCCGCCAGTAACTAATCTTTATTCAGCTGCAGTATTTGTTGGATGGGGAGCAGTAATTCTTGGGCTAATACTCGAAAGAATATATCGNGATGGTATTGGCAATGTAGTAGCCAGCTCTGTAGGGTTTGTCACCTTGCTCGTTGCTGGAGGACTATCATTAAGCGGAGATACAATGGAAATGCTTCAGGCCGTCCTCGATACTAATTTCTGGCTCGCAACTCATGTCGTAATCATAACCATAGGCTACTCCGCTACTTTTGTTGCNGGATTTTTAGCAATCATATACGTAGTTCGTGACTTTGTTTCAAACAAGGTCCCTTTTGTAAAAAATAGCCGNTCAGGCATCACAAAGATGATCTACGGTATTGTTTGTTTTGCTACATTATTTAGCTTTGTCGGAACTGTTTTAGGTGGAATATGGGCAGACCAATCTTGGGGAAGATTCTGGGGGTGGGATCCAAAAGAAAATGGAGCACTAATGATTGTNATTTGGAATGCTGCCATGCTTCATGCTCGTTGGGGGGGNATAATTCGTGAACGAGGCATGATCGCTGCTGCTATTTTTGGAAATGTTATTACTGCCTGGTCATTTTTCGGTACTAATATGCTCGGCATTGGATTGCACTCATATGGATTTATGGATAAAGCCTTTGCTTGGTTGATGGTCTTTGTCTGCTCACAAATCGTTATAATGACTGGGGGACTAATGCTAGGCACACTTAAGCCATCTGAAAAAAAAGTCACATCAAATGAAAATGCAGCNACTATAGCTAATCCCTTGCCGTGGCTAATCGTGGAGGGAGCTNTTATTTTTGTCACCGCAAGCGGAGCAATTTTCTATCTTCTTAAAGCATTTGGAATTTGATTAAAACCAGCTAGAACAACTTAAGCTTAAAAAAGACATCAAACTAAACCGCAGTTTTTACGCGCTTTATCAAGNACCTTNGAGGCTCTCTCCCTAGCTTTGTTTGCACCATCCTTCAACACTTGATTAACATAGTCTAAATTCGACTCTAACTCACTTCGCTTTGCTCGAGCGTCAGAAAAATAATCCCAGTAATGCTCAAACAGAGCCTTTTTAAGATCGCCATAACCAAGCCCTCCGGCTCGTAAACGCTCCTCCCAATCCTTGGCAACATCTTTTGAAGCTACAAGGTGAAGGAGCTGCACTGCAATATTCTGATCGGCATCTGGCTTTGGCTCATCAGGAAGACGACTATCCATCACTAAACGCATGATTTTTTTTCGCAGCGNTTTCTCATCTCCAAAAATCTCAATAGTATTTTCATAGCTTTTGGACATTTTCTGACCATCCGTACCTGGCACGACAGCAACTGAATTTCGAATCTGCGGCTCAGGGATCACGAAGGTTTCGCCATAAGTTTGATTAAACTTTATTGCTATATCACGTGTAACCTCAACATGCTGCTTCTGGTCGCGACCAACCGGAACAACGTTGGAATCGTAAATCAAAATATCTGCTGCCATCAAAACGGGATACGCAAACAAGCCATGGTTGGGAGTAAGCCCTTTTGCCATTTTGTCTTTGTAACTATGACATCGTTCAAGCAACCCCATCGGAGTAATCGTTGATAACAACCAAGTTAATTCACATACCTCTGGTACATCACTTTGCCTAAAGAACACTGCCTTAGCTGGATCGAGCCCACATGCTAGAAAATCGAGCGCCACGTCGAGTGTGTTCTTACGGCGCTGATCAGGATCGTAAAGGGAAGTCATGGAATGGTAATCAGCAATAAAATAATAAGCTTCCCCCTGATCTTGAAGCTCAATGGCAGGGCACATCATACCGAAGTAATTTCCAACATGTAACGCGCCTGAAGGCTGAATTCCTGAAAGTATAATCATTAATTAAGTAGCAAGGATAATTGGCAATAGTGTCAAATCCCAAAAAGAAACAAATCAAACAGTCTCGGCCTACTTGATATCAACAAAAATCAACGTTCCAGCAAGCATGTCCGGCACAATTAATTTCTTAGCCTTACGATCTAAATAAAAATCAGCAGCAGATTTAAGACCTTCAAGCAAAAGCTCTTTCTTCTTAGCGTTTTCACTCAATTTCCAAACCTTACCCTGAGTCCAACTGGAAACGTAAATCCCCCCCTTTCCATCTGAATCAACGGCATCCGCACCTCGTAATCCCTCAGCAATAACTCTTAATTTACCCTTTTTAGTTTTACGAACTATATTCCCAGTAAAAAAGTCACCAAGTAATAAGCCCGTCTTGCCTGAGCGCCCCACACCATTTGGCCCAGGGACTAGTTTCTGCCCAGAACTTACAGCATCACTTATCTTTCCATCTAGTGTGATCTGGTAAACACACCCTAAGGCAGGAAGTTCCTTAGCCTGCTTGCTTTTAAGGGGCCAAAGTGTCCTCTCTTTGTCTGGATCAAACATCTTGCTGATTGCCCCCATATCAGTGACAAAAACACTCTTACGATCGTGAGATACAGCAACGTCATTTAAAAAACTAACTTCACGAGGGAAACTCTTCTTATCGGCCAAAATGCTAACATTGCCCTTACGGTCAATTTTCATGACACGCGTCTGATCTGCAGTAATAAGATAATCGCCGGTAAAAGCGATACCCTTTGGCTCGTTCAATCCTTTGGCAAAAACTGTCGCTTTGTCCCCGTCCAGNATCTTAATCACTGCATCACCCTCTGTGTCAGGCGAATTCATCACAGTGATGTAGTACTTTCCACCAAAACCTTTCGTCACACTTTCAGGGCGTTCCCCAATTTTTACTACTTTGTTTTTTGCCCCCAATACCGGAGTTGCAACCATAATACTCAAAATAAGCCCAGCTAGGATTTGATTCTTCATAAGATCTCGCACAAATTCCTAACCCCTCAGCACACAGGGTCAATGCAAATCAATAAGGAAAGAAACTGGGAGTTGTATTATCAAGCGAACGAAATGCTTTGGGATCATGGCGAAGCTTCACCAGGCCTAGTTGATTTTCTTTCATCATCTTGTAACAAAATGCCTCTTGGGCGAGCTCTGGTACCGGGTTGTGGGAGAGGGCATGACGCACGAGAATTAGCCATAGCAGGATGGGATGTAACAGGTTTAGATATAGCCCCAAGCTCCATTCCAATGGCAAAACAGCTATCGACAAACAAAGGATTAAATATTGATTTCCAGTTAGGTGATTATTTAACTAAAAAACCAACTTTTCAATTCGACCTAATTTTCGAACATACCTTGTTTTGTGCAATAAACCCAAATAGACGAGAAGACTATATCCAAGCAACTAAAAAGTGGCTTAAACCTAATGGCAAATATCTAGCTATAAACTATATTATTACAGACGACGATGGAGAACCTCCATTTAGTACAAGTGCCGAAGAATTGGATATAAAATTCCAGCCTAGCTTCAATTTGATTAAACGCTGGATACCTCGCTCATTTGAAAATCGGACAGGAAAAGAATTAATGAATTTTTGGAGCCTAAAATAGAAGAGATGCGGCTTTCGCTTTTTTTTTAACGCCAAAAAACCTAGCTTTGTTGTGCGCCCATGTTGCCATGAGTACATTAACTCGCCAAATAACTTTTTTTCTTATTACTCTACTCTCCTTGGAAAAGGGATTTACCCTTGATTGGCAAAGAGATGGTGAACACCAATGGGTACAACTAGAAGATGCCGGCTCTGGAAAACCAGGCTTTACACTTATGGATCCTGCCAGAACTGGAGTTCAATTTACAAACACGCTCTCCTCTCGCATTCTAATTTCGAATAAAAATCTACTAAACGGCTCTGGCGTAGCCATGGGAGATTACAATAATGATGGGCTTTGCGACATATATCTTTGCCGGTTAGACGGAGACAATGTTCTCTATCGCAATCTTGGTGAATGGAAATTTGAAAATGTAACTGAAATAGCAGGCGTAGCCTGTCCTTCTCAATTTTCAACTGGTGCTACTTTTGTGGATGTCGACGGAGATCAAGATTTGGATCTAATAGTAACGGCAATGGGGCAGCCAAACAGACTCTTTCAAAATCAAAGTAATGGTAAATTCAAAGATATTACAGATTCCTCCGGCATTGGCACTCGCTATGGAAGCAGCTCAATTGCCCTCGCAGATATCGATGGCGATAGCGATCTAGATTTATACGTGGTTAATTACGGAGCCAAATCGGTCCTTAAAGATGGAGGTAAAATAGATATCGTTAAAATAAATGGAAAACTAACAGTAAGAGGGCCATTTGCTAGTAGAATTAAATTTATCGATAATCAAATGTTTGAGTATGGAGAACCTGATGAATTTTTCCTCAACGATGGCAATGGTAAATTCACTAAACTTGATTGGACCAGCGATCGATTTTTAACCCACGAAGGCAAGCCTTTTCGTGAGCCATATAGAGACCAAGGTTTAAGCGCAATATTTCGAGACATCAATGGGGACCGGTCTCCAGACCTATTCGTCGCAAACGATGGTTTCACTAAGGACCGCTGCTGGATCAATGACGGAAAAGGTAATTTCCGAGAAATCTCTCCTCTTGCCATCAGGCAACTAAGCTTCTCTGCTATGGGAGTAGATTTTGCTGATATCAATCGAGACGGTCATGATGACTTTTTTGTTGTTGAGATGCTTAGTCGCAGCCACGACAGAAGGTTAACGCAACAAGGCACAATTCCCGGTAATCCCCTTGCCCCTGGAAACTTCACAGAACAACCACAAAGCCGACGCAACTGTCTATATATCAACCGCGGTGATGGCACTTTCGCAGAAACTGCCTATTACTCTGGAGTGGCTGCTTCCGAATGGTCATGGAGTAGCATTTTCTTAGATGTCGATCTTGATGGATGGGAAGACATTCTAGTCACCAACGGATTCGAATTCGATACCGACGACTTAGACACACAAAGCAAAATTAGTCGGCTTGGGAAAATCCCCATTGCACAAAAACGTAAAACCATATTCTTATTCCCTCCTCTCGACACTCCTAATGTCGCTTTTAGAAATCTGGGTAATAGTCGGTTTGAAGAAGTTGGCGCCGAGTGGGGCTTTGATGACAAACATGACGGAAATGGAATGGCACTGGGCGATCTGGACAACGACGGAGACCTAGATGGAATCGTTAACTGCCTAAAAGGGCCCGCTTTACTATATAAAAACAATGCATCGGCACCGCGAGTGGCAGTGTGCTTAGTTGGAAATGGTAAAAATACAGAAGGAACTGGAGCCCGTATCCGTGTTATAAATTCGCTAGGGCAAAGACAACAGTCACAGGAAATAATGACCGGAGGAAGATATGTTAGTGGCGACCAAGCACGCCGAACATTCGCCGCAAAGGCTGGAGAAATATTTAGTATCGAAGTTGATTGGATCGGAAACACAAGAACTACCATCAAAAACGCCACTGCAGGCCGGCTTTATGAGATCCAACAAAAACAATCTCAGCCAATCTTAGTGAAGAAAAATTCTGAATCGGCACTCTTCGTTGATTCTAGCCTAGAATTAAATCACCATCACAAAACGACATATCGTGATGATTTCGAAGTTCAACCCTCTCTCCCTAAAAGCCTTAATCATAGTGGCCCGTTTTTATCTGCTAGTGATATAGATAAAGATGGGGATATGGACTTACTTGTAACCGACACGAACGACCCTCAGCTTTCAATCCTAATCAATGACGGAAATGGCAAATTCACTAAATCGATCAANTCACTTCAAAACGCTGGCAGCGGTATAATTATATACTCCGAAAATCAAACACAGAAAATGTTACACCTCTCCAAGCCCCCATCTTTATACAAAATTACAAATGGAGAATTGCTTTTAAATAATCAGTTAAATTTCACAGGCAGCCCTAGTGCTGCTGTGGCATTTGATATTGAAGGCGATGGGGATATTGATTTATTCATCAGCGGAAAAAGTTCCCTTGGCCAATTTCCAATAGCTACTTCATCTGCACTTTTCATTAATAATAATGGTATATACGTTAAAAAATTGTTCCCCGAAATTGGCATAGTAAAAAATGTTGAAGCTGGAGACATTGATAATGACGGGGATGTAGATCTTGTGCTCGCACGGGAATGGAACAGCATTTCACTTTTAATTAATGAAAACGGCCAACTAAAAGAAGCAAAGAAAGACTTAGGCCTAAATACATTCACAGGCTTATGGCAAGACATTGAACTTTCAGATATTGATGGCAACGGAACACTGGATATTATTGCATCTAATATTGGTCTAAATACAGCATACGAACTTCATCCAATGCCAATTAAACTNCTCTATGGCGATACTGATGCTGACGATATATTTGAAATTGCCGAAATATTCTTAGACCCGCTCAAAAACAACTGGAAACCTATTCGTAAACTCGAAATATTTTCTAGAACATTTCCACAAGTTCGAGGCACATACACTCGCAATCAATTATTTGCTAATTCCAATGTTGCTCGCATTCTTGGCTCAGCAATTTCTGAGATGAAATCCATGGAATTTAACACTCGAGAGAGTGGTGTTTTTCTCAACAACGGCACCAAATTCACTTTTGTTCCGCTACCATTCGAAGCTCAGCTTGCTCCGGCATTCGGAATTTGCGCGAAAGACTTTAACGGAGATAGCTCAATCGATTTATTTATTGCGCAAAACGATTTCAGCATTCCAACACGTTACTCCCGTTATGATAGCGGCCGCGGATTACTCTTAACCGGAGATGGAAAGGGGAATTTCAACCCTCTGAATAGCAAGCAAAGCGGCATCATGATATATGGGGAACAACGGGGAATCGTTGCTTCTGACTTTAATGGAGACAAAAAGTTGGATCTAGTAGTCAGCCAGCGAGATGCCATTACAAAGCTTTATCTGCAAAAATAACTTTAATTACTTTAGACCTATTTATTCCTCAGAAGCAGGTTCATCTTCAGAAGCAGGTTCATCTTCGTTTATAACCGGTGCAATCGCAAGCAAGCGGTCATCACTACCAAGATTAATTAGTTTAACCCCTTGCGCATTGCGACCAGTCATGCGGATATGAGAAACCCCAGTTCGCACCATTTGCCCGCCAAAAGTTATTAGCATAATTTCATCGGCCTCATTCACTGCAAGCGCACCGCAGACGCCTCCTGTTTTTTCAGTAGTTTTCATTGTTATGATGCCCTTACCACCTCGAGATTGCGTACGATACTCATCAAACTCTGTACGCTTACCAATGCCATTCTCACCCGCCACCAGAAGAGTAGAATCTTTCATAACGACAGCCGCAGCCACTAAACGATCTTTACCTTTAAGTCTGATCCCACGAACTCCAGCNGCNGTTCTTCCCATAGATCTTACATTCTCCTCATTAAAACGAATGCTTAATCCAGCGTTTGTAATAAGAACAACTTCATCATGACCACTTGTCAGTTTTACGGTTATAAGGCGATCACCTTCTTTAATCCCAATTGCATTTATTCCATTACGCCGCACGTTAGAATAAGCTTCAAGAGCAGTTTTTTTCACCGTTCCGCTCTCAGTAGCAAAAAAGAGGAACTTATCCTGCTTCCATGTAATGTTGTCCTTATTCTCTCCAAGTTCAGACTCTACACGAATAAGTGCAGCAATTTTTTCACCTGACTGTAATTCAAGGAGATTAGCAATGTTCCTACCCTTTGCAGCTCGACCCATATCAGGAATCTCGTGAACTCGACGCACATAAACACGGCCAGTATTTGTAAAAAACATTAGATAATCGTGAGTGCTAGCAGTAAACAGATGCTCAATAAAATCCTCCGCTTCGCCTTTAACAACAGAATCTTTGGTTCCCATACCAATCACACCTTTACCCCCTCTGCGCTGCGCACGGTAAGAACTTACATTTGTTCGCTTGACCAAGCCATTATGAGTAAGTGTGATAATGACTCCTTCATTAGCAATGAGATCTTCAATGGCCATGTCACCTTCATCCGGCACCAGATCTGTTCGACGGGGAGTAGCATACTTATCCTTAATATTAGTAAGCTCATCTTTNATNATGGCAAGTACCCGCTCTTCTCTTGCTAGAATATCCATCAGATCCTCAATCTTAACCAAGAGTTCATCGTATTCAGACTTGATTTTACCCTGTTCAAGTCCGGTAAGCTGATATAGTCGCAAATCCAGAATCGAATTAACTTGTGCTTCACTTAAAATATAAAAACCGCCTTTAATNCGTTCCGGTTTCCGAACTTTGACTCCCCACTTCTTTAAAACTTTTTCCGGAAACTCGAAGGCAAGTAACTTTATTCGAGCCTCCTCTCGATTCTTTGAGTTTCTAATGATACGGATAAACTCATCAAGATTTGCCAACGCACATAAATATCCTTCAAGAGTCTCAGCCCTAGCTTCGGCCTTATCCAAATCAAACCTCGTTCTACGGAGCACAACCTCGCGACGATGTTCAATATAAGCATTGATCAGCTCCTTCAAATTCATCGTCTTCGGGCGGCCGTGATCAATCGCTAGCATATTCACGCTGAATGAAGTTGCTAGTTGGGTNAACTTATATAGTTTATTAATAACTACTTTAGGAACAGCATCTCTCTTAAGCTCAACTACAACACGTGTATTTTCATCTGACTCATCGCGGACGGCTGAAATATCAGTAAGGGTTTTTTCATTTGTTAGAGAAGCAATTTTCTCTACTAGCGTAGCCCGATTGACCATGTAAGGAATCTCCGTGATTACAATTTGCTCACGGTTTCCTTTAAGCTGCTCAACCCCAACACGGCCTCTCTGCTTAATACTTCCTCTGCCTGTTTTGAAATAGTCTCGAATAGGATCAAGACCTACAGCAAGGCAGCCAGTTGGGAAATCAGGGCCTTTGATGTGCTGCATCAACCCCTCAATGCTTATCTCAGGATCCTCGATCTGCGCACAGATACCATCGATAATTTCACCGAGATTGTGGGGAGGAATACTAGTAGCCATGCCAACCGCAATACCAGTGCCTCCATTAATAAGCAGATTAGGAAAAGCTGCAGGGAACACGGTCGGCTCCTGACGGGTTTCATCATAATTATTAACCCAATTCACCGTGTCCTTATCCATGTCGATCATCAGTGAATGACCCAAATGCGTCAGCCTAGCCTCTGTATATCGCATTGCCGCTGGAGGGTCTCCCTCTACAGAACCAAAATTTCCTTGGCCCTGAACAAGCGTACTTCGCATAGACCATGGCTGTGCCATGTTTACGAGAGTCGGATAAATTGTTGCCTCACCATGCGGATGATAGTTACCACTGGTATCGCCACAAATCTTTGCACACTTTCGGTAGTGCCGACCTGGTCCAAGATTCAAATCGTGCATCGCAAGTAAAATACGACGCTGAGATGGCTTGAGACCATCCCTTGCATCAGGTAATGCACGTGAAATAATGACCGACATAGAGTAGTCGAGAAATGAATTCTTTATCTCATCAGCTACATTGATTTTTTGGATCTTTTCAGCGGAAGCGAACAAAGGCGTATTGCTTGCCGGTAATGGATCGTTGTCCTTAGAATCTGCCATGAATCTATAATTAAATTATTTTTTAAACGTCGAGGTTGCGAACATTGAGAGCATTTTCCTGAATAAAATGTCGACGGGGCTCAACCTCCTCGCCCATAAGCTTGCTAAACATATCGTCTGCTTCTACAGCATCCGATTCCTCAACTCTTAAAAGTTTTCTAGTCTCAGGTGACATAGTGGTCTCATAAAGTTCCTTAGGGTTCATTTCACCTAAGCCTTTAAATCTCTGGATCTGGATTCCCTTACGCCCCACATCCATAACCGCTTCAAGAATCTCGGATATAGAGAAAAGCCTTCGAGCATTTGCGCTGTCTCCTTCACCTTGAATAATCTCGAATAATGGCTCATCTTGAGCCGAATAGTGATCCACACTTAATCCTTTTCTATTTAGCTTAGACAAGATCTCCTCAATGGCTGTGTGCTCATGCAACTCAACATGAAGAGCACGGCGCCGGGGCCCTTCCTTTTTCTTAGAATTGCGACCACTCTTAACTGGGGATTCATCCTCNGCACCAGTCTCATTACCCNCAACTTCTTCTTCATCTTCTCCGAACAAGCCAAGATCCGGATTATCCTTACCGAAATTAGCCAATGCCTTCTCGGTTTGAAAATAATGCACCAACTCATCGTTTCCTTCCCAGACTCTCACCATGTGACTAGGCAACGTTTTTTTCTTAGAGTCTCGNTGCTCTAAATATTCCGTAAAATTACCACCATGCCTCCGTATGGCACCTGCAAACTTATCAAGAGATTGCAACAACTCTAAGATTTCAGCCAATTGCTTTTTCGCAACTTCCTTATCGTTCTCAAGACTACGCAAGCGGACATCTTCTGATCCCAGATCTAGCAGCATCTTAACCAATTGCGGATCATCATCTATATACTCAACTCTTTTTTTACGAGTTACTTTATATAAAGGCGGCTGAGCGATATATACATAGCCTTGCTTAAGCAACTCTGGCATCTGCCGGTATATAAACGTTAGCAACAATGTTCGAATGTGCGAACCATCAACGTCAGCATCTGTCATAATGATGATCTTATGATAACGCAATTTCTCGATGTTAAATGCTCCGTCATCCTTACTACTGCTACCCTCATCATCATCTTTACTATTCCCAGAGCCAATACCTGTCCCAATAGCGGTTATCATCGTGCGGATTTCACGATTCTCAAGCACCTTATCGAGGCGAGCTTTTTCAACATTAATAAGTTTACCTCGAATAGGCAAAATGGCCTGAAATTTACGATCTCGCCCTTGCTTAGCTGAGCCNCCAGCTGAATCTCCCTCCACTATATAAAGCTCTGTNTTTACTGGGTCTCGGTCAGAACAGTCAGCCAACTTCCCGGGAAGCCCCCCTCCGGTCATTGCAGTTTTNCTCACNGTGTCCCGTGCCTTGCGAGCAGCCTCACGAGCGCGCGCTGCTGTAAGACATTTATCAACTATCTTTTTACCCAGAGACGGAGTCCCATCAAAATAAGCCATCAATCCTTCGTAAACAATTGAAGATACTACCCCCTCAACCTCCCCGTTAACTAGCTTCACTTTGGTCTGCGACTCAAACCTTGGATTAGGCAGNTTAACGCTAAGAATACAAATTAAACCCTCACGAACATCGTCTCCCGAAAGACTAGGGTCCTTATCCTTCAAAAGTTTATTAGCTTTTGCATATTGATTAACTGCCCGAGTTAATGCTGTACGGAANCCAGTTAAGTGAGTACCTCCGTCNGAGTTAGGTATTGAATTCGCAAAACANAGGATCTGATCGTTATAACTCGAATTATACTGCATCACACAATCAACAATAATTTCTTCCTTGGTTGAATGGAACGCAATCGGCTTGGGGTGAATGACTTGTTTGTTTTCACCAATTTGTTTGACGAACTGAACAATGCCATCTTTGTAAAAAAATGTTTCACTCTTACCGTCTTCTCTCTCGTCAGTGAGAACAATTGTGATTCCTGGATTTAAGAACGCTAATTCACGAAGACGATGATGCAATATCTCAAACTTATATTCAGTAGTGACCGTAAAAATTTCTGGATCCGGCAAGAAGGTAATCTTAGTCCCTGTCTTTTTAGTCTTTCCAATGACTNCTAGTTTCTTGGTCGTCTTACCCTGCTCAAACTCTATATAGTTNACGTTACCATCTCGATAGATTTCAGCTTTAAACCAAATNGAAAGCGCATTTACACATTTAGCCCCCACCCCATGTAGCCCTCCTGAATACTTATACGCTCCTTGCCCAAACTTACCACCAGCATGCAAATTCGTTAGCACCAACTCAACCGCTGGCATTTTAAACTTTTTGTGCATATCTACTGGAATTCCTCGACCATCATCCTCCACCGATACTGAACCATCCGCGTGAATCGCGACCTTGATCTTATTACAATGACCCGCAAGATGCTCATCAATAGAGTTATCTAGAACTTCATACACACAGTGATGAAGCCCATTTTCATCAGGGTCACCAATGTACATTCCTGGACGCTTTCTTACGGCCTCCAAGCCCTCTAACTTATCAATTTTGGTTGCNTCGTACCGGTCGGTACTAGCTGTTTCTTTAGGCACTTTAATTTATCTATCAGGATTAATTTTAAGAACAAAACTGGCTGAAAAAATCATCAACGTAGACTCTTCGCACAGACAAATGTTTATAACAAAAAACAGACCACTTTCACAACCTCTAAATCTATTATTCAAAAACAATTATTATGCAATATATTGATGTATATATTATACTTTTAACACAATATATTGTACTTTTAAGCTTGATTAAATTAATTCGAAAATGGTGATTAGCCTGCTGAAAAATCTGGCCGATTAAATATTAAGTAAATAACACCAAAAAATAACTTATATGCGACCAGCCCTCCCGATGAAATCATCATGGGAAAACAGTGAAAGCCTATTAATTGGATTTAGAAATAACAATAAACCAAGCGGAATCACCTGTGGATTNTCCGGCAAGCACCATATAACTTCCACTTCGGAGANTCTGACTTTTTTGNATCAACATCTTGCCTTCACTAAAAAGGCTCACGGATATTTTTCCTTCCTTACGATTGCTGACCTTGATGGANGCTTTTTTACTGAGTACAGTAGATTTGGTCTTATTGTCTGGTATAGAAAATTTCTTGTCACTTAGCTTGTAGTAGTTGCTCCACTTAAAGACCTTAGACAAACGTTTACGAATAGAACCAGAGACTTTTTTGCCACTTTTTTTCTCTTTGTCAGTCCCAAGAACTACACTGGCTGTGACCTCAATAGTATCCGAATTAACAGAAGTGATGCCGCTATCAATAAACAAAAAAAGGGCTATAAAAAGAGAAGACATGCCCAATCTGAAATTACTAAAAACGTACATCAAAAAAATNTATTAATCCTAAGGGGCCACTTAATCAAGCCATAGTTCCATATAATCTTTTTGAATATCCATCGAATAATCAATCCAGACTACGCTCATAGAATCATCAGCAGAATTGAATGTCATCACATCAATTTCATCGGCCAATAGCTCAAGCTCATGATTATGATCTAGTACAATTCCCAAATCAGGCAAATTTGGCCCTTGTAAAGTTATCAGTAACGCAACACTTGCAATACCCAGCAAAGGAGCAAGGCGACGAAAAACCCATTTCATTCCTAAAGATTGAGCAGAAGACTGAGCAGCTGATCCTCCCACCTCTATCTCTTGGGCAATTTTAGACCAATAAAAATCACTTGATTCTGGTAAAACGCGAGGCATCTCATGTTTTGAGATTAGATTCTTCATCTGCATCAGACGCTCATGCAAAATCTGCAACCGAATATCATTTTTAATACGGTCTCTTAGTTTTCCAGCTTCAAACTCGGTTAACTCGCCGTCAACCAAAGCTTGTATCTTTAACTCTATCTCGTTTTCTTTCATTCAATCAATCCATCCTTCTTCAAGGCTTCGCCAAGTAATGATGCCATTTTTTTTCTAGCGTAAAACAACCGCGACATCACAGTCCCAATGGTAGTATCCATGTGATCGGCTATCTGCTTGTACTCAAGCTGCTCGTATTCGTAGAGTAAAAGCACGGTCCGATGGTTCACTGAAAGCTTATCCATGGCGTCGTCAATTCTCTCTCTAAGTTCCTGTTGATTAAGTTTTGCGATCGGATCAAAATCTTGTATCTCCATTCGATTTTCTACTGGACCAGTATCCTCTTGTATTTCCTCAATTGAATCGGTTTTTAAACGTTTCTGTCGCCGCAATTCATCGAGACACAAGTTCGTAATAATACGATTTAACCATGTTACAAAACTTGCATCTCCATGGAATTGCTCTAGGCGCTGCCATGCCTTTATCCAAGCATTTTGTGAAAGATCTATAGCTAAATCCTCATTACGCATNATACTGAAGGCACGCGCATANACTCTATCACGATNTCGGGAAACTAATTCCTCAAAGGACTGNGTNTCACCAAGCTTAGCATGATCAACTAAAANTGATTCATCTAAAGTTGAATAATCTANCTTNTCNCTCATATNTGACGTTCACGCCTNAGCTAATATTCAAGATACTTTAAAGTTTGCCTTTAGTNCTTGGAATTTGCCCAACGATACGAGGATCAAGCTGACAGGCGAAATCAGTAGCTCTTGCAAAGGATTTAAACAACCCTTCAACGATGTGATGNGGCTCGTCTCCGTAAAGCAATTCCAAGTGGAGATTACATCGAGAATCATTTGCAAACGCCTGAAAAAATTCTTTCGCCAACCCAAAACGAAAAATTGAAGACATATCTTGCGACTTGTCGATATCACTGATGCTTCTTTGATGAAATTTAGTAAGCCCACGCCATACAAGGTGTGGCCGATTACTAAAATCGATAACACAACGAGTTAGACATTCATCCATTGGAACGTATGCCTCNCCAGTAAAAGGGTTACGAGGATCAAAACCAGTACCATAACGTTTTACACCTTTCTTGTCTCCTAAAGCCTCTGCAAATGCTTGTCCGAGTGCAATCCCACAGTCTTCAACCGTGTGATGGTAGTCTACCTCAATATCACCATTACAACTAAGACTTAGATCAACTGTTGCATGCTTGGTGAAAAGCGTAAGCATGTGGTCAAAAAATGGGATGCCAGTTGCTATCTTTGACTTTCCCTTGCCATCAATATTGAGACTAAGCCGTATCTTAGTCTCACCTGTATCGCGTTTGATCTTTGCTTTGCGATGCTGCATTACTTAAAAATTGTGCTCTAAATCATACACTTGGCCAAGCGCCGTCTTACTGCTCAAGTGATGCAAGGTATCGTTCAGCATCAATCGCAGCTGCACAACCCTGACCAGCAGCCGTAATCGCCTGCCGGTAAACCCTATCAGAACAATCACCCGCAACATAAACACCTTTCAAATTAGTTTCCTGACCTCTCTTAGGTAAAATATAGCCTTCGTCATCCATATCAATTACCCCCTTAAAGAGCTGTGTATTAGGCACATGACCAATCGCTATAAATAACCCAGCACAATCTATCGTAGTTTCCTTATTGGTCTTATTGTTCAGAATCTTAACCCCAGTTACCTTGTCCTGTTCGATATCCATTACGTCAATAACTTCCGAATCCCAAACTGGCTCAATTTTTTCGTGATTCAATGTCCTCTCAGACATAATTTTAGATGCCCGCAACTGATCCCGGCGGTGCACCAGATAAACTTTAGAAGCAAATCTCGTAAGATAAGTTGCCTCTTCACAAGCAGAATCACCACCGCCAACCACAACAAGCGGTTTGTCTCGAAATGCCGGAAGCGCACCATCACAAGTAGCACAATATGTAACCCCCTTCCTTTCCAGTTTAGATTCATTTTCTAAACCTAGATGACGATGACCGGCTCCACTAGCAATAATAACGGTCTGTGTTTCAACAACATTACCGTCAACTGAAATCTTTAAGGTTTTACCACCAAAGTCAATCGCCTCAACAGTACTGCCAAACTTGATTTTGGCCCCAAAACGCTCCGCCTGCTGTTGCATCTCCACCATCAAATCAGTACCATCAATACCCTTCGAAAACCCTGGGAAATTTTCGACAATACTTGTTGTAGTAAGCAATCCGCCGGGCATAGCTCCAGTGAGAACTAACGGTTCAAGATTTGCACGAGCGGTGTAAATGGCGGAAGTTAAGCCAGCACAACCAGATCCTATAATTACCACTTTCTCCATAAAAGTAGGAGACCGTAAAAGCACGGTGACCTAATGGCAAGTCAAGCTGACAGGAAGTAAAACTTATAGCCCAATGATATCTTTAACTGCATCTAATTCTGGAGCAACTACAGTTGGAGTATAGCCTGCTTCACTAATTGCATTATCAGGATCCTTCAAGCCGTGGCCAGTTAAAGTTACCACAATCTTGCTACCAGCAGGAATTTTCTCGTTAACCAAACAATTCTTTAATCCAGCTAATGGCGCCGCACAGGCTGGCTCAGCAAATATTCCTTCCGTTTGAGCTAACTGCTTATAAGCAGAAAGTATTTCTTGATCTGTCACTTTCCCAATATGGCCATTGGACTCTTTTACGGCATTAGTAGCGCCAACCCAACTCGCTGGATTTCCAATCCTTATTGCTGTAGCTACNGTTTGAGGATTCTCAATGGGCGATCCGTCAACTATTGGNGCTGAATTTGCTGCTTGAAAACCAAACATCCTTGGCTTTGAAGATGAGAATCCTAAATCGCAATATTCCTTATAACCCTTCCAATATGCAGTGATATTACCCGCGTTACCAACCGGTAAAAAGTGAAAATCCGGGGCCTGACCAAGTTGGTCAACAACCTCAAATGAAGCTGTCTTTTGACCTTCAATCCGAACCGGATTAACGCTATTAACAACCTCTACTTGACCAGTTTCACCAAGCTCTCTCACAATGCCTAGTGCATCATCAAAATTACCTTCTATAGCAATTGTAGTCGCTCCATACATTAGGGCCTGCGCCAATTTACCAAGGGCTATTTTACCATTTGGTAATAGCACAACACACTTTAGGCCAGCACGCGCTGCATACGCGGCAGCAGAGGCCGATGTATTACCAGTACTCGCACAAACTACAACTTCCGCGCCTCGCTCCTTTGCTTTTGACACAGCCATCGTCATTCCTCGATCTTTGAATGACGCTGTCGGATTAAGGCCTTCGTACTTCAGGTATAATTCTATGTCTTCCCCCATTTCACGAGCAAGTCGGTCTGCCTTTATGAGAGGAGTGTTCCCCTCTAGCAAAGTCACTATTGGAGTAGCTTCATTAACAGGCAAATAGTCAGCATAGCGCCGTATCAGACCAGGCCAGACTAAGGATGGTTGTTTAGTATTTTTGCTCAATGTGAATTAGGACTATTCAAAGTTTTCTACTCGTATCATAGTAGGCTTGGCCTTTACTGCAGCAAGCCGGCCGATGCGCTTCAATGCTTTTTGCATAGAAGCATCAGAAGCATCATGTAACATCATTATCAATGGCACACTTCCTTCAACATGCCCTTCAGGTTGGAATACTGAACAAATTCCGATTTTTGCTTCGCCAAGAATAGCTGCAATACGTGCCAGGGTGCCAGGCCGGTCAATCACACTTAGTCGCAAATAAAAAGGACTTACCGTCTGCTCAATAGGAAGCACACTTCCTTTTTGATCATGAGGCACAAACGGAGGAACTCTCCCCATGCTAACATTCTTTAAGTCCAGTGCAGCATCCGCCAAATCACTCAAAACTGCACTAGCAGTCGCATCCGCACCAGCCCCCTGCCCATAGTGCAAGGTGTCTCCAACAATATCTCCACGTACAAGTATTGCATTATATACCCCACTAACATTTGCAAGCACATGCTTCTCTGGCACCAATGCAGGGTGAACAACAATCTGCACTTTATCTCCAATCTTTTTAACAATGCCCAAAAGCTTGATGCAATAACCCATATGCCGGGCAAACTGTATGTCTAGAGTTGTAATACGCCGAATGCCCTCTACAAAAATCTCCTTAGGCTTAATCCAAAAACCGTGTGCTAAAGAAGCTAAAATCCCCACCTTATGCTGGGCATCATAACCATCAACATCTAATGATGGCTCAGCCTCAGCATAACCCAGTCTCTGGGCATCTAATAGGATATCCTCAAAACCCCTACCTTCTGCCTCCATCTGAGTCAGGATGTAATTGCAGGTACCATTGAGTATTCCATACAATCTTTTAATGCGATTACCGCTCAAACCTTCTCTAAGGGACTTAATAATCGGAATTCCTCCTGCAACAGCTGCTTCATAATATAGATTACCTCCATTTTTTTTGACCAATTTGAAAATTGATTCTCCATGTGCAGAAATAAGCGCTTTATTAGCAGTGACTACCGGTTTTCCAAGCTTCAATGCCTCATTAACTACTTTTCTGGCAGTTGTGGTTCCCCCCATTAGCTCAACCACGATATCAATCTTAGGATCTCGAACTAGAGATTCCCAATCATCCGTAACTAACCGCTTAGCAAGCCTAGCTGCCCGTGCCTTACGCGGGTTGCGCACAGCTACCTTACTTAGTGAAAATTTCACGCCTAGCCGCGATCCCATCAAGGACCCATTACGAGCTAAGGCCTGAACAACGCCACTACCGACGGTCCCACACCCTACCAATCCTATATTCACCTTTCGCATTTCAGGCGGAAGGAGAGTGCAGGTAAAGGGCGCTTGGCTCAAATTATTTTTACATAACTATTTAGTAGAAAGCCAAACTAGGAGCTGAAAAATGCTTTCCCAAAGCTATCACTGATCTACGATGAGCCCCCTGATATAAATGAAAATTTTAGTAATCGGCGGNGGAGGCCGAGAACANACCCTTGTTTGGAAATTAGCCCAGTCTTCACGCGCTAAAAAGATTTGGTGCGCCCCAGGCAATGCCGGGATTGCAAATGAGACCCTAAAATCAAACAACTCTAAAGTTGAGTGCCTCNAAATTGGTGCTGAAGATATAGATTCACTATTAGAATTCGCANAAAACAACGAGGTCGNGCTTACTGTCGTNGGTCCTGACAACCCATTGGCTATGGGNATCNTCGACAAATTTCAAAGCATTGGCCTTCGAGCATGGGGTCCTACACAGCAAGCTGCCCAATTCGAATCGTCGAAGATCTTNTCACAGGAATTCATGGATAGACACGGGGTGCCAACGATGAGATCTGCATCATTTCAGGATTCATCCGAAGCCAAAAAATTTGCAAGCCAACTTGACGGCAAATGCGCTGTCAAAGCTGATGGGTTAGCACTAGGAAAAGGTGTGCTTATTTGCAATAGCGTCGATGAAGCAAACCTCGCCATCGAACAAATCATGACCGACCGAACATTTGGGAATGCAGGAGCTAGCGTTCTGATTCAAGAATTGATTACCGGAATGGAGATTTCGCTTCATGCCCTCTGCGATGGTAAAACTGCTAAATTATTCCCTAGCTCACAGGATCATAAACGAGCCCTTGAAAATGATCTCGGCCTCAATACTGGCGGAATGGGAACTTACTCCCCTGTGCCATTCCTAAAAGAAGATAAACTTAATGAAATTGCAAATGCCGTTCTCGATCCATGGCTAGCCGGCTGTGCACGCGAAGGCATTGATTTCCGAGGCATGATATATCCCGGAATCATGCTGACTGATGAAGGCCCAAAAGTTCTTGAATTCAATGCTAGATTCGGCGACCCAGAAACACAGGTGTATCTTACACGTCTAAAAAACGATCTAGTCGATTTACTAGAAGCCAGCATTGACGGCACCCTCGATGAACACGAGCTGCAATGGACTGATCAATCGTCTGTCTGTGTTGTGGTTGCCTCTGGGGGCTATCCAAGTAGCTATGAAAAAGGAAAGTCGATCAGCGGACTTGAAGCTGCCGATGCCATACCAGGTGTTAAGGTATTCCACGCTGGAACTAAAATAAAAGAAGGTGAAATCGTGAATTCTGGAGGACGGGTACTTGGAGTTACCGCACTAGGCGATAATTTACTAGCTGCCCGCAATCTCGCATACAAAGCAGCCGCTATGATTCACTTCGACGGAGCCTTTAGTCGGAAAGATATTGCTGCTAAGGCTTTATAAGCAAACACGGCAAACAAATTAAACGAGGAATATCTCATCATCAACCAACTCAGTCTCAAGAGGGATAAGACTAGAGCCAACACAGGGACCTGCAATGCATAAACCAGTTTTGGGCTCATAAAAAGCCCCGTGAGTTTGACAAACAAAGAATCTGTTATCTGTGCTGAAAAATTCCCCATCACCATAATCAAGTGTAATGGGCAAATGACGACATAAATTCTCATATGCCACAATATCTCCATTAAAATTAGCTACGAAAGCATCGATAAGTACTCCCTCACGTTTAAAAGTAAATCGCTTGGTCGCCCCTTTCGGCAACTCCATTAGCTTAGCGATTTTTTTCCGCATCAACTTTTGGCTAGATTGTTTTCCTTAATACCCTCATTGAGACTACCCCTTCGATAACCACGGGTATCAAGTTCTAATTCAGCAAAACCGATTTCAAGAAAACTACTCTTTATAGAAGACTCCCAATTTTCAGTCAAAAAGCGATCCATCTCCTCTGAACCAATCTCAATTCGCGCCATCGCACCATCAGGCTTTTCATGATGCCTGACCCGCACCTCTCTAAATCCAGCATCACGCAAAATTCCTTCTGCTTTTTCGATCATAGCAAGTTTTTCCTCCGTGACCTTCTGTCCGTAAGGTATACGAGAGCTCAAGCATGGCATTTGCGGTTTATCGGCTGTCGGCAAGCCCAATAACTTTGAGCATTCCCTAATATCAGCNTTAGTCATTTCGGCCTCTTTCAAAGGAGCCCGCACCCTGAATTTTTTTGCCGCTTTAGCCCCCGGTCGATGGTCTCCGATATCGCTAAAATTTTCACCATAGGCTAGGATCCCAAAACCACTGTCAGCTGCAATCTCACATAAGTTATCAAACAATTCGTGTTTACAAAAATAACAACGATTAATGGGGTTCTCAGTATAATCGGTATTAGCAAACTCCTGAGTTTTAACAACTCGCAATGGGAATCCATATTTTTTTGAAATTTCCCGCGCCTCAGCTAACTCTCGCCTAGGCAAACTTGGCGAATCAGCTATTACCGCAAGAGAACGGTTCCCCAAAATCTGATAAGCAATATAAGCTAGTAAGACAGAATCTACACCTCCCGAATACGCAACTAGGCAAGATCCGTAACCGCGGAGGATTTCTTTGAGCTTATTAAGCTTAACATCACTCACATCAAAAAAATGCCTCGAACATACAACAAAGTCCAGCGACTAGAAAATTACTATACAAATTAATATCAGCTTATAAGGAGACCCGCAATAATTCACTAGCAAACCATTTCACGGCATGAGTGACATCAAGTACATAAAGGTGTATGTTGAATAACGTTTTCAGGATGAAACTTTTCTTGATAATCACATCGCTCTTGATTCTTCATGTACCAATTAATGGAGAAAAGCTTCTACATTTAAACCAATATACATTGGTTAATGGCCCGATCGTTATTGAAAGTGTAAAAGCAAATGCCTCTGGGCTAGCATATCATGCTGAACGCGACAGTCTATTTGTCGTACTTGACCAGCCTCAAAGGGTTGTTGAAATTAATTTCGACGGATCGCTAAAACGAAAAATCGACTTGAACAAATTTCAAGACACTGAAGGNATCGCTTGGATAAAAGGAGATATGTTTGCAATCGCAGAAGAAGGCAAGTGCACCATCGTGCTTGTTGAACTCGAACCAGGGGATGGGGGTGTAAGTTGGAAAAAAGCAAAAAAACTCAATTTAAAAATTAATGTCAACCCACTGAACGGCATCGAAGGGCTAGCATACGACCCCATAAAAAAACTCTTCTTTGTGGCGAGGGAAAAAAGTTCAGCAGCCTTATTTAAGGTTCTTCAACCTCCTAATGGAAGTACAGAGAACCCCACCTCTATTCTTATGACCGTCGCAGGGCGTGGACTAAAAGATATCTCAGGACTCCATTACAACTCACAGGACGAAAGACTGTTAATCCTAAGCCACGAATCTACCTGCGTAGTCGAAGCGAACAAGTACGGCATAGAAAAAAGTCGATTATCTTTAAAAGGAGGTCAAGCGGGCCTAAAACAATCTGTACTTAAAGCGGAAGGTGTCGCGCTCGACAAAAGAGGAACACTTTATATTGTCGGGGAACCCAATCAATTGTTTATTTTTGATAAGAAAAAATAATTAACAAATTTTCAGTCAATGGATAACGCTACTCCGGAGCTAGAAGACAATTCAATATGCAAAATACCACTTTCTAAACGGGTTGAAGTTAATGCACCTGACCGAGACTCTGCAAGCAGCCCTACTTCTTTGATAACCCCCTTTTTTAAACTAAGAGTTTTGGCCCTATCCCCAAAATTAAACGCTACAATAGATCGGTGGTTCTCATTTGCTCTGTAATACGCCATTGTCAGTTTCGAATCATCAGCAAGCACATAATCTATACTTCCGAACTTCCAATCTAAACGTTTTTTCCTAAGTGAAATGAGTTTCTTATAGTAAGAATTCAATTCCGAATCAGGCCTCACTTGAATTGGCTTGCTGCGTTCACCAATAGGATTGAACACCTGAGGTCGATGGGCAATATCAACCCAAATAATTGGCTTCCGGCAATCAGGGTCATCAGCGCCCCACATCCCCAACTCATCACCATTCCAAATATGTGGAGCACTTGTGTAAGTGAACTGATGCAACAACATCATCCTCATCTCGTGAGTAACACCTAAATCAGGAGGGCCAAGATGAAGATTCATATTTCCTCTAGCTCCCATACGATACTTATACTTGTGCTTATTTTGAAAGGAAGTGCTAAACCGGGGACTATCGTGGCTTGCAACAAGGTTCATTAAATTCTGGGAAAGTGATTTACTGTAACCTTCATAGACTCGATTCATTTCAGCAATAAAGGCACTTGGCTTTAATCCACCGTTGGCTCGAGCAAATAGCATTCGAGCCGGCTTATACCATTGATAATGCATAACTGAATCAAAAATATCTCCCTGCAAAAATGGCCTAGGATCCATCAGCTCATTGGGCCAATTGGTCCACCAAGCTTCGCCAAGCAGTAATGCTTCTTTATTAATTCCACGGACAAACTTTCGGTAATCTCGCCAAAATCCAAGTGGGACATGCGTTGCAACATCAAGCCTAAAGCCATCGACTCCATCGCTTGGGTCCCCATCACCATTAGGGTCTAGCCAACGCCTTGTAACGTTGAATATATGTGTCTTAACCTCGGGATGCAGATCCCCCTCAAAAACAAGTCCCTTTTGCTTATTAGAAACATTAATTTTTTTTAGCTCCGGCAATGTCTTAACTCCAAGCCAACCCTCATATCTAAACTCGTCTTCAGGCGTTTTTGGATCATCAAAAGAGATAATTTCATACCAATCCTTATAACGACTTTNAGCCTGATTCTTCTTTAAATCCTCCCAAGCCCAAAACTTTATTCCGGTGTGATTCCAAGAATAGTCAATGATTAACCGCATGCCGCGCCTATGCACTTCATCAATAAGCTTTAAGAACAGTTTGTCAGCTGCTGTCCATTGCCAGGAAGAAGGATCTATAGGGGTTTCCTCATCGATGATTGCAGAGTCCCCTGCTGGATCCGGGCCAAAATTGCGGTCAATATGACGATAATGCCGCACATCATACTTNTGAAGAGACGGCGAATCATTAAGTGGATTAAAATAAATAGCAGTAATACCTAGATCCTGNAGATAATCTAACTTTTCTAACACCCCTTGCAGATCTCCACCAAATCGTCGTGCAGCAGCAAGCTTGTGAAAATCATCCCCCTCTGCCTTAGCCCAGCTCTCCTGTTCATACCAATCATGCTGCCATGGAGTTATCTTCCAATTAGCAGGAACGTAGCCTGGATAAGCTCCCTCCATGTACTCGGGACTGGGATCATTCGATAAGTCTCCATTACGAAAACGTTCAACAAAAATCTGGTACCAAATCGCTTCCTGAGCCCAGCTTGGAGCCTGATCAAAGGGAGCTGAACGTCCCAAAACTTGACCAAATAAAAGAAAAGAGAATCCAATAAATACACAAACCGTTAATCGCTTCATTTCATTGTTAATGATTCATACGTTCAATTATTGATGAAGTGGACTTACCTGGAACAAATGGAATAATAACAATCTCGCCGCCAGATTCTTCAATCACCTCGCGCTCATCTGTCACCAATGTTTCAAGAGTATAGTCCCCTCCCTTCACGTAAACATCCGGCTGAGCAATACGCAAAAAATTTACAGCATTTTTCTCATGAAATACCACCACGGCTCCCACAGATTCAAGCCCGGCCAAAACCAAAGCACGATCTTCCTCCGCATTTACTGGGCGGCCTGAACCTTTGAGNTCTCGAACTGAGTCATCTCCATTACACCCAACNAGCAGTAAATCCCCTTGGGCTGCTGACTGCTCCAAATAAGTTACATGCCCCGCATGGAGAAGGTCAAAACAGCCATTCGTTACTACCAATCGGCGATTAGATTCGCGAAGTTTCTCACGCCAAACAGGTAATTTTTTAAGCGACAATATTTTTTCAATAGCGCTCATCTGGAAGTGAACCTACATTGACAAAGCTTAATAGCCAATCCCTACGCCTTAATTGGTAAAATTATAGCCGCAATCAAACAAACCAACAGTGTTTTGAGATTGCCAAATCGTTTACGAAACGGGAGAAATCGCTCTGCGATGCTGCTAAGCAAACAGGTAAAAGCATTTGATGCACTTATTTATGGGGCAGAACCTATGTTGGCACTTGCCCCGATGCAGGATGTTACAGATCTTCCATTCTGGAAAGTGATCGATAAACGCGGTGGNGCAGATGTTTATTTTACCGAATACTTTCGAGTACGCAATGGGTCCAGATTGGAAAAACCAATTCTGAAATCTATTACTGAAAATCCAACTGGACAACCAGTGGTCGCTCAAATGATCGGTAATAGCATCCCAGACCTAATTCGGACAGCCCGGGAATTGCAGCATTATCCTATTGCTGCAGTTGATCTCAATCTAGGCTGTCCAGCACCCGTCGTTTATAAAAAGTGCGCTGGCGGCGGACTTCTACGCGAACCAGACCGAGTCGACAGAATTCTTGGAGCTCTTCGTGAGGCAATCGAGACACGGTTCACAGTAAAAACTCGAATTGGCTTTGANACCCCAAGTACATACGACAAATTACTATCTATCTTTTCTAAACATAATCTTGATTTGCTCACCGTTCATGGCAGGACGGTGAAGGAAATGTATAGGAGCCCAGTGCATTATGATTTTATAAAACGTTCANGCGAAGAAGCAGGATGCCCCGTCTTGGCCAATGGCAACATATACTCGGCTGCAAAAGCAGAGTCAGTGCTCAACGAGACCAACGCACACGGCCTAATGATAGGACGAGGTATTATCCGTAATCCATGGATGTTCGAACAAATTCGGCAGCATCTCCNTGGAGAACCTCTCACTAGGCCAAGCGGNCAAGANGTTCTTAATTATGTCGAAGAANTATTTGAAAAAACNGCACCAGATAACTACATCGAGCGCAGTCAGGTNCATAAAATGAAAAANTANATGAACTACTTTGGATTAGGAATAGATGCTGGCGGTCAATTTCTCCACGACATTCGGAGAGCACAAAACAAACTAGATTTTTTCGCCATATGCCGACGGCACCTCGATCATAAAAAACCTATGCTCCTTGAGCCATTCACTCCCGAACTTCATAGCAAAGATGTAGTTGCTGGATGTCACACTTAAATTAATGATTAACGGATGAGACTAAAACACGATTGCGTGATGGCCTACTCGCCGATACATTGTCCCAGCTGCAATGACGCTAACTGAGAAAATAATGGCCCGGGCTTCGGGCAAAAGTAATTTAACTGCCGGAGAAAACGTCTGGGTAAAAGTCGATACTTTGATGACTCACGACGTTTGCGGCCCTGGCACGATCGGGGTCTTTAAGCGCGAGTTCGGCGAGGATGCCAAAGTTTGGGACAAAAAAAAGATTGTGATTATTCCAGATCATTACATTTTCACATCTGACTCATTGTCAAATCGGAACGTAGATATTCTCCGCGCATTTTCTAAAGAACAAGGCCTTCCATATTTCTATGACGTTATCGATGATGAAAATGGCAATTGGCANTTCGACTCATCACAAGGGCTACTTAAGCGTCAATACGGATCACGTTACGCAGGGGTCTGCCATGCAGCGTTACCACAAAAGGGNCATCTGAGACCTGGCGAAATTTTATTCGGAACAGACTCCCATACTTGCATGGCCGGAGCATTCAACCAATTCGCCACTGGGATAGGCAACACNGATGCAGGCTTTGTTATGGGAACTGGCAAATTGCTAATCAAGGTGCCAGAAACAATGCACTTTAAACTTGAAGGCAAATTACAGCCCGGCGTGATGGCTAAGGACATTATACTTCATGTTATTGGAGAAATTGGCTTTGATGGGGCAACCTACCGCGCCATGCAATTTGATGGGCAGGGAGCANCTGAACTCTCAATGGATGACNGGATGACGGTTGCCAACATGGCCATTGAGGCGGGCGGAAAAAATGGCATTTTTGAGTATGATGAAAAGACCAAGTCTCTGGTCGAGGAACGCACATCCCTTAACGGCACAAAAAGCGAATATGAACCTGTAGAGCGTGATGACAATGAATCATTTATCTACGATTCAACCGTCGACCTAAGTCAACTTGAACCTACAGTAGCCTGTCATCCCGACCCGGGCAACCGGAAGCTCGCCCGTGAAATGACCGACATGAAGCTAGATCGTGCTTACATCGGATCCTGCACCGGAGGTAAAACGAGTGACTTTATAGCATTCGCTGAAATTGTTAAGGGACAAGAAGTTCGCATAGACACATTCGGGGTACCTGCAACACCAGAGATCGTCAATGACTTGCAAACAACGGAATGGGACGGAAAATCAGTTTGGAATATCCTATCCGATGCTGGAGTAAGAATGACTCAAAACGCAGGATGCTCGGCATGCCTTGGTGGACCTGTTGACACATTTGGCCGTATGAACGAGGGGGGCATGAAGTGTATCAGCGCAACCAACAGAAATTTCCCTGGCCGCATGGGCAGCAAAGAAAGCCAAGTATATCTTGCCAGCCCAGCCACTGTCGCGGCCAGCGCCCTTGCAGGTCATGTTGCTGATCCACGCGATTATCTGAGCTAAATCAAAGCTCAGTTTGACAGCAACAAAACCACCGTGCTACTTTGCAGTTCTTCCCATCTAACCAATGGTGCTAGAACAACCAGTATTGGTGCTAAATCGGCTTTGGCAGGCAGTAAACATCTGCTCAACTCGCCGAGCACTCTCAATGTTGTTCGAAGGCAATGCACAAGTCGTTCATAGTGAAGAAGGCAATTTCAACACTTTCAGCTTCAATGAATGGGCTGACTTCTCTGAAAAAAAACCCGAACTAGAATGCATCAATGGGGTAAACATTAAACTGAGGCTTCCAAAAGTTGTACTTCTAATGACCTACGATCGAATGCCTCGAAAAGAAGTTAAATTCACTCGGCATAATATTTTTCAACGCGACAAAAATACCTGCCAATATTGCGGGGGAAAATTTGATTCTCGAGATCTGAATCTCGACCATGTGGTACCACGGCAGAACAACGGGCCAACCACTTGGGAAAACATCGTATGCTCTTGCATCCCATGCAATTCACGCAAATCCAATAAGACGCCAGAGCAAGCTGGCATGAATTTGATCCGACAACCGCGTAAGCCGCACTGGCATCCATTCATGCAGGTAAGATTCAGTCTACAGTACCATGAGAGCTGGCGGCACTTTTTGGACCTTGCTTATTGGAACGTCGAGCTCGGAGAAGATCTACAATAAAATCTCTAACAAGCTGAAGATTTAGCTTTCTCTATCAACTTCCAGAATTCTGGATTTTTTTCTAGTGCTTGATCTTCGCCTCCCGGCAACTTATTACGATAGAGAAAATCACGCAGTTGTTTTTTAGCATGAAGTATTCTGTGGATAAGCACCCCCAGCTCATGTCTTTCGAAGTAAACTCGATAATTGCCCAGCCTAAATCGAAACATATGATGGCCGTCACGATTTAAGCGCCCGAACTTGTCCATCTCATCACTCCGTATATCCTGCGGCAAGCCTCGAAACTCACCTAAAATCTCAAGCTGCAAGTCCTTAGGCAAGGTGCCAAGCTCCGCAGCAGCTGTTGGAGTAAAAATTATCTGAAAAGGAGTCATATAATAGTAATCAACTTGGCAGCGCGTACGAGAATCGAACTCGTCTTTCCGCCTTGAGAGGGCGGCCTCCTAACCGAATAGACGAACAAGCCTTAATTAAATGAGGTTTATGACTGATCTCGTCTTCTCCAGTCAACACGAAATCACTAAGGCAATGAAAGCTCATAAGGTCACTTGGCCACAGATGACTTTGTGTTCTGAGAGAATACCCCAGCAAAGGCCGCACTAATAATCTCATGAGCATCATCAAATATCGTGTAAAAAACAGGCACAACCAGCAAAGTAAAAAGGGAAGCAGATGTCATGCCTCCTATTAATGTTAAACCAAAGCTGCGATAGCTCATGCCCATATCGCCTCCATCAGAGAGCACCATTGGAATCATTCCAAAAATTGTAGTTAATGCCGTAATAGCGATAGGCCTAAAACGATGCTTTGCAGCATTTAAGAGCGCAGTTTTACGGTCATTACCAGCATGTCGCAGGCGATTAGCATAATCGATTAAAACAATACCATTGTTAACAACCACTCCGACAAGCAGCATACCTCCAACAATTCCAAGCATATCCATTTTTATGCCTGTCAAATAATGAATCCAAATTGCGCCAATTGCTGCTAAAGGAATAGTGAAAACGATCGATAACGGCATCATAACGCTCTCAAAAAGAAACGCCATTAGCATGTAAATAAATAGAACAGACAATGCAAGAGCCATGCCTGCTGCCACAAAATCCTCTTTTCCGTATCGTCTACGAAGTTCACTAAATGAAATGCCTTCAGGAAGATCGATATTTAATTTTGCCGCATCTATAGCTTTTTTAGCTTCATCCTCAAGCCCTGACTCCAACTCCATTGTTAGGGTGTGACTAACGGTTTTATTCGTTCTTCTAATATAACGTGGACTGCTTAACATCGAAGGCCGGGTAAGGGACCCGACTGAACTAAACCTTCCATCCTCAGCGGGCACAAGGAAGTTATTTAAATCAGATAACTCGGCACGATCTTCTTCACTAAATCGCACACGCACTGGTATTTGCCGGCCTTCACTTTGAAAACGAGGAAGACTACTCCCTCGCAATGCGTTCCCAACTAGGCCTGCAAGTGTAGTTGGATTAACCCCTATGGAACTTGCACGATCTCGGTCGACAACCAATGCCATTTCATTAGGATTATCATCCTGCCTTTCTTGAAGCGACAACACCCCCGGCAGGCTCGAAAACAAAGGTTTTAGGGATTCAGTTACTTCATCAAGTTTTATGGGATCATTCCCAACTAATCTTACAGAATAACGCTCCTCACTATCCTGTTTCTCTTCACTTTCACCCATACGTTCATAGCTAATCTTTAAACCCGGCACTTCTGGGAGTAGTTTGAATATCTTTTCAGAAACCTCTCTGGGCGGAGCATCGTTTAACCTGTCCTGCTTAAACCAGCCTTGCAGCGAACCGTACCAAGTTGAGTACCTAACCATATGCCCTTCGAGTTCCAACTCATCTTTTCGCGCATCTAAAATCTTCTCTACTTTTTTAAAGTAATCGGTGCGCTGATCGAAATTGAATTGGCTTGGAAAATTGAAAGACATATTGAATTGGCCCATTTCACGTTTTTCATCAAAAGAGAAACCCACTTCCTTAAAAGTGTGTAAATATGTGACGCTAAATAAAACGAGAAATATAGCAGCTAAGTCGATGCGACGTTTTAGGTAGTAGCCGAGCGCTCTGTTATACCAAACATTGAACCGATCAAATGTGACATCATACATTCGGGCAAGCCAAACGCGAAATTTCTCAACAGCACGGCCTAACCATTCAAATCGGCCGAACGGATTACGTCCAAGTGTAAGAAATACGCATAACGGAACAAATACCAATGCAATAGCCAGTGAAGAAAGCAACGCAGCAACAATTGGAACTGCGAGTCTTATCAAAAAAAACCGCATTTGGCCTTCAACCAATAATGCCGGAAGAAAAACTATTAAGGTAGTAAAGGTGGCTGTTGTAATAGCTAAACCTATCTCTTGAACCCCCTTGATGCAGGCTGCATGCCTAGTCATGCCATTTTGATAATGACGCTGAATATTCTCAGCCACCACCACCGAATTATCAACTAACAAACCCACGCAAATAACAAGGCCTAAAATAGTAAGTATATTTAGAGATTCACCACTAAAATACATTGCCGAAACAGCAATAAATAAACATAGCGGAATGGCTAATGTAATTATTAAAGTTATACGTAAACGCCTTAGAAACATAAAAAGAACCAACGCAGCTAAAAAGGCACCAATCCGTCCTGTTGTATAAAGCGTATTAAGCTGTGTCATCACGATGCCTCCCTGATTCATAAAAATACGAAGTTCAAAGTTCTCCAGCTCAGGATCTGATTTCCATTGATCAACCATGGCCTCAACTTGATTGCACACTGCCACCGTATTAGCAGAACTTTCCTTCGTAATTGTTAGAGCCATGGCTGGTTTCCCATTCACACGAGTGATATGGCGACG
>PAOJ01000069.1 GCA_002708005.1 Verrucomicrobiales bacterium
ATGTTTAATCTGCCAATTGTACAAAGAGAACTACTAATCGCATCAAAAAGATTAGGTTCTTGGTTGGGGCGATGGATAATTGCTGTGATTGCGGTTTCCTTTGGCGGATTTTGGCTTCTCGTCGGTTCTGGTGCAGGGCAAAACGGACCAGGCACAGTGCAGGGTGATGTTTTTTTTATGGTTATGACTTGGTCATGTTTCATATATTGTTTATTGGCCGGTTTGTGGACTACAACAGACACGCTAACAAGAGAAAAAAATGATGGCACACTGGGGCTTTTGTTTCTGACAAATTTGCGCGGTTACGATGTGATTTTGGGTAAGATGTTTTCGGGTTCTCTTCGATCATTTTACGGAGTGCTTGCGGTATTGCCTGTGTTGGCTTTGCCTCTATTGATGGGAGGCGTAACCAATACCCAGTTTTGGCAAACTGTCTTTGCATTGTTGAATATCCTAATTTTTTCACTCTCCTGTGGAATATTCTTTTCAGCTATTTGTCGTCGAACATTTCAGTCAATTTTTTATACTTTTTTATTGTTGGTAAGTATCACGATAGCACCTTTAATTTACGTTTGGATGGGAGGAGTAAATGAGGCATTGAGTCTCGCAAGTCCTGCATTTGCAATTTATAAAGCGAATGTTTCTCAGATTGGCCCGGCGTTGCCAGGGTTGGGATGGTATCCGTTGTGGGTTGGTGCTTGTTTATTTGCTTCGATATGTTTCTTGGTATGCGCTTCGTGGATTGTTCCTAAGAGCTGGCAGGATCNNGAACTTACTTTTCGTAAAAAACACTCTATAGCACCTAATCTTAGTANTTGTCGTTCGCCAAATTTAGATAGCAATCCTGTGTCTTGGTTGGTGAATCGTAATGCATCGATGCGACAGTCACGGATTTTTTTAATTTTGTATATTGCTGTAGCGTGGTTGGCTATCACACTCTACTCATCTTTAGTCGACAGTGTTGAGCCGTCTTTTGTTTTTACTGGAATGAGTTTGCTTTGGNTTGGATCGTTATGGTTTCGAATCGATCTGACTCGTCATACAGTTTCTTCTATTTCAGAGGCAAAGGAGTCTGGAGCTTTGGAACAAATCCTTGTGACCCCTATGAATGAAAGACAATTTAGACGTGGGCATTTTCGAGCTATGGTTAGTTTTTGGCTATGGCCTTTAATTAGCCTTTTATTGGCGCCCATTTTGTATATTTGGATTCAAGCTCTTATGCATCCTGAGATATTAGAAGAGAGTGGATTAGTGTTTGGGATAACGTTTATAGGAGTGTTGATTGTTGGCCTGCCGCTATTAAGCTTTTTTTTGGATATCTTTGCTTTGTATTTCTCTGGTTGTTGGTTTGCATTACGAAATCATTCTTTTGGTCAAGCNTTTTGGAAAACCTTTGGGTTTGTTTATCTGTTGCCAACGATAGGCTCAATATTTGTTTGTTTCATCGGGCAATTTGCTTGTCTTATTACTGGTACTATTTTCATTATTTGGCCATTGACTAGTCTTCAGGGAAATTTTCGTCGGGTGGTTTCTGGCGAATACGCTTTGTCCCATGTAAAGAAACCCTTATCTACGTAAAACTAACAGCTAATCATCCCTCAGAGAATTAAAGGGCATTATTAATAATGCGATTAGGAATTTTTTCTTAGGCTAGGGCTTTATTAATTAATTTTCCGTGGACATCGGTAAGGCGGAAGTAGCGACCCTGATATTTGAATGTGAGTTTTTCGTGGTCGATGCCAAGAAGGTGTAACATTGTTGCATGAAAGTCATGAACATGTACCCCGTCCTCTACAACATTATAGCCGTAGTCGTCAGTTCTTCCTACCGCTGTGCCTCCTTTTGTTCCTCCACCAGCCATCCAAAATGAAAAGCAGCGTCCATGATGGTCACGGCCAAAGTTGTCTTTTCCAAGCGCGCCTTGACAGTAGTTTGTGCGGCCGAATTCTCCTCCCCAAATAACGAGTGTATCGTCAAGCATGCCGCGTTGCTTTAGATCTTTAACCAGTGCAGCTGAAGCTTGATCGGTCTCTCGGCATTGGGTGCGGAGTCCTCCTGGGAGCCCCCCATGTTGATCCCAGCCCGGGTGGTATAGTTGAATAAATCGTACGCCACGTTCGGCCAGTCTTCGTGCTTGCAGGCAATTTGCAGCAAAGCTCCCTGGTTTCTTTACATCGTTACCGTATGACTTAAGAACGTTTTCTGATTCCTTAGAGATATCAGTAACTTCTGGAATCGATGTCTGCATTCGAAATGCCATTTCGTATTGGGCAATTCGAGATTCAATTTCCTTATCCGGATTGCCTTCAAGTTGCAGTTCGTGAAGTTCACGTAAGCGATTCAGCATTAGGCGTCGACTATTACGGTCTATGCCATTTGGATTTTGTAAATGAAGTACAGGGTTAGCTCCTGAACGGAATCTTATGCCCTGATTTTCTGATGGTAAAAAGCCGCTTCCCCAAAGTCTTGAAACGAGCGGTTGCCCTCCCTTACTTTTGGTTGTCATCACGACAAAAGAGGGAAGGTTATCGTTAGTGCGGCCAAGGCCGTAGTTCAGCCATGCTCCAATACTCGGTCGGCCTGGAAATTGGGACCCAGTTTGCATATGAGTTACACCAGGCCCGTGATTTATTGCTTCAGTGTGCATTGAACGAACTAGGCATATGTCATCCGATATGCTGGATATGTGGGGCAGTGCATCACTAATTTCAAGACCGCTTTGNCCATGTGNATTAAATTTGAATGGTGAACCGGCTAGAGGCAGNGATGCCTGATTTCCNGACATTGCTGTTAAGCGTTGACCTTGCCTNATNTCTTCGGGNAGTTCGGTTCCATGTTTTTTGATTAAGGTTGGTTTAGGATCATAAAGATCGAGTTGTGATGGCCCTCCGCTTTGAAAGAGGTAGATTACACGCTTGGCTTTTGGAGCGAAATGAGAGGTGCCAAGCATGCCGCGACCGCCTGCCCCAAGAAGTGCCCCAGGCTTAAGAAGGCTGCTTAGTGCAATCCCTCCCAGTCCCATGCCAAAAGAGTTAAGTAAATCGCGCCGACTCATTCCGGCTGTAGATTCATAACCTGTACAAAAAGATGTTTTCATTGTTTTTAGAACCTATCGTTTAACGACCGCTTCGTCGAAATTCATAAGTGCTTTAGCTAGTATGCCGGCTGCAGCTACTCGTGATTTATCCAAATCCTTTGCACTTGGACTCGCCCCAACACCAAGGAAGGCATTTGTAGCTTTAGCGTCATTTTTAAAATTAGCCAACTGTTCTTTGTGTAATTTCTTCATTAATACAATTTCACGTTCCGATGGTTCACGGCTTGTGAGTTTCCTAAACATATCTTGAATAATGGAATCAACGTTGTTGCCGTGTTCGCGGACCATAGATTCACCGATTTTTCTAGCTGCCTCAACAAACTGTGGTCCATTCATAAGGACCAGTGCTTGAAGTGGAGTGGCGGTAGTTTCGCGTTTTGCCCTGCAGACATCTCGTTTGCTGGCATCTAGCGCCATCATCACTGGTGCCGGCCCGGTCCGTTTCCAGAATGTATAAACACTTCGCCGGTAAAGTCCTTCACCTTTGTCGTGTCCCATTGGCTTGAACGACTCTGTTAGATCATAAGGTTTGGATCCACTTCCTCCCATTCGAGTGCTCATAAGTCCACTCGTGTTTAGTGCATTGTCGCGGATCATTTCTGCTGTAAGTCGGTATCGTGGCGCTCGGGCTAACAAAATATTTTCTGGATCGCTTGTTTCGAGTGAGGGGCGAGTTAGGCTTGATTGTTGGTATGTGGCTGACATAACGATCTGCTTAAGGAGCCTTTTTACGTTCCAGTCNTTCTCCATGAAATCNCTTGCGAGCCAGTCTAGTAATNCTGGATGAGATGGCCTTTTTCCTTGNATGCCAAAATCTTCTGGAGTTCTTACAAGTCCATTTCCAAAACATATCTGCCAAAAATGATTTACTGCTACTCGAGAAGCGAGNGGGTTGTCTGATGATGTTAACCATTGTGCAAGACCAAGTCTATTGCGAGGTGCGTTTTTTGGAAATGCGGGAAGGACGCCAAGNGTCTTTGGCTCGACTTTTTCAGTGGGCTGGCTGTATTCGCCGCGGTTAAGAACGAAGGTTGAGCGAGGTTTCACTTTCATTTCTTCCATAACCATAATCTCAGTTTTTCCATCTAAGAGCTTTGTTACTTTTTCTCTAGCTGAACGTAATTTTGATAATTGCTTGGAGTATGCCTCGTTGATGGAGCTAAAATAGTATTCACGTAGATGGTTGTGATCTGTTTGGCTGAGTTTATCCATTGGGATAGACAGAAGCTTATTCAGTGTTTGACCATCGTAAAGTTGAGCTATTTCGCCTGAAGTTAGTTTGCGATTAAAAACATTAAAATCATCCACTAGACCATTAGCGAAACCTACGTCTCGAAATCGTTGGCCAATTACAATATTATCATTTCCACCACCAGTAATGTTTTTGTATAGATTATCCTTGTGAATCTCCGTTTCGGTTAGTTGCCCGTCGATATAGATATTCAAACCTTTAGCATAGGTTGAACCATCGTATGTTATGGAGACATGGTGCCATTCATTTATTGGGAGTTTGACTATGGATCGAATATTTATTGCGTTGCCCGGCCAGAAGTGAATTAGCGATGTGCTTAAATGGCCATTACGAAGAAGCATCTGGTACCCTCTGCTGCCAGCGTCAGTCCAAGCTCTTGAGCGTGAGTAAATAACAGTACGTTCCTTGTGGTGTGGTGTATTCATCCACAGAGTAATCGTAAATGGCTGTGTGCGATTGAAGTTGCCTATGCCAAGATTGACTCCGTCATCTCCAGTCAACTTTAGCGCATTGCCATTTTTTCCATCTACTATTTTATTTTTTTGGCTGCTTGATGCCTTTTTAGATCCATCTGCAAGGTTCAGGAGTTTGCCATCTTTGTATTCGTCGAATGGATAATATCCAATGTGACCAGAGAGCTTTGCTTCATTTGGCCGTTCGTTGAGCCAGCTCATATAATTTGCTTCTTCCTGCTTTTTGACTTCTTCTAAATTAGTCTTCTCGGATTCTATTTGTTTTTTAGCTGTATCGATTTGATTTTTTGCTTCTGTATTGCTGATAAGCAATGTTGGTGTAGGAACCGACGGAGTGAAATATGAGTATAAGCCAGACTCGTCAATGGTATTGAAGAATGCGAAAAACTGATAGTACTCCTTCTGAGATATAGGGTCGTACTTGTGATCGTGGCATCGTGCACACTCGAGTGTTAGNCCTAGCATGGCAGTTCCAAATGTGTGATTACGGTCTGCTACATATTCAACACGAAACTCTTCNGGAACACTCCCCCCTTCGACTTTTTGCGGGTGTAACCGATTAAACGCTGTGGCAAGTCTCTGATCGTCTGTAGTGTTAGGCAAAAGGTCTCCGGCTAATTGCCATGTCAGAAAATCATCGTACGGCAGATTATCGTTAAACATTCTTATGACCCAGTCGCGCCAAGGCCAAACGTAACGGTCACGATCAACCTGATAACCGTATGTATCGGAATAACGCGCAAGGTCTAACCAGTGTACTGCCAAGTGTTCACCAAAACGAGAATGGCCAAGCAGTCTGTCAACGACCTTTTCGTATGCGTTAGGGGAGTCGTCGTTTATGAAGCGGTCAATTTCGTCCAGCCCTGGCGGCATGCCGGTCAGATCGAATGATAATCTTCGAATTAACTTTTCACGTTTAGCTTCCGGTGATGGATTGATTTTGGCTGATTCCATTTTNGCTAATGTGAAATGGTCGATTTCATTTTTAGGCCAATTGGACTGTATTGGTTTTGGTAGCGTTGGTTTATTTACTGGAGCGAATGCCCAATGCTCTTTCCAATTAGCACCCTCAACAATCCAGCGACGGATTAATTCTTTTTCCTTGTCTGAAAGGGCCAGATTTGACTCTGGAGGAGGCATTAATTCATCTGCATCTTTGGTGATTAAGCGATTGTATAGTTCGCTGGCCTCCGGTTTGCCTGGCATGATGACAGCCAAATTGTCGTCTAGCTTAGCCATTGCGCCTTCCTGCGAGTAAAGGTGCAAGTCAGCTTTACGGGTTTTTTCATCTGGGCCGTGACAGGTGAAGCATCGATCAGATAATAGCGGTTTTATTTGACTTTCAAAATCAACCGGTTGACCAAGTGTTGAATTAAGGCAGCAAGTTAAGCTAAGTGCTAAAATGATTTGCCTTTTCAAATTCGGATTCACTGAGAGGAAGGCTACATCGCCAACGGCTTGTTGAAAACCCGTAAAAATTACCAGATAATACTGCTGAATCAACCTGACAATAAGAGGTTAAGCTCTTAAGCTGTTGTTGATGCATAATCCGATTATAGTTGCGTTAGATGTTCCTAAAGCTAAAGAGGCATTGGAGCTTGCCAAGGAGCTAGGCCCGGTTGTTGGTGCATTCAAGATCGGGAAGCAGCTATTTGTTAGTGAGGGGCCGGAAGTTGTCCGTAAATTGAAGGAAACAGGGGGCAAAATCTTTTTAGACCTCAAATTTCATGATATTCCTAACACTGTTGCAAAAGCAGTACAGTCTGCAATCGATATGGGGGTAGATATGCTGACTGTTCATACTTCGGGCGGTTCCGAAATGTTGTCTGCTGCCGAGAATGCAAGCAATGAAAAGGCTGCAAAGCTGGGTATTGCCTCTCCATTAATTCTTGGAGTGACTGTCCTTACCAGTATGGACGATAACAATTTAGCAGAGCTGGGTATTCAGGAAGGAACGAAGAGGCAGGTAGTGCGCTTGGCAAAACTCGCTGCAGCTTCTGGACTTCGTGGATTAGTTTGTTCTCCTCAAGAGATTAAATTTTTAAGGGAAGAACTTGGGAGTGATATTGATTTAGTTACTCCGGGAATACGTTTTGATGCTAGTCCTTCCGATGATCAAAAGCGAACAATGTCACCATCTGAAGCTGTTAAGGCTGGAGCAAGTTGGTTGGTTATTGGAAGACCTATTACATTAGCGGAAAACCCAAGATCCGCTGCGATTGACATACTAAATTCCATTGATTCGGAAATTGTTCCTTCTAAGTAAATTTTTTGTGCCCTCCAGATTATCTAATGATGGTTACTTTGATTTACTTTTTTGTAAGGCGAGGAGTTTTTTCTTATAACGCGTTTGCACTATTTCAGTGAGTAACATTATACTGATTACGAAATAAAATGTTGTTTTAGTCATTGCATGCATTTCGCTTCCAAATAATTTCATTCCTGCCAGTTCTCCTCCTTCGGTCAATAGCATGATTCCAACTACAAAAAGGATAAACAATCCTAGAACCTCATACATGCGATTCTTTTGAAGAAAGGTTGATACTCCGTCGGCTAGCCAAATCATGAGTGCGCCTCCAGATAAGATTGCAATACCCATAATCCAGTAATCTCTATTTGGATCATCAACCAGTGCGATAGCACTGAGTATTGAGTCGAACGAAAATACGGCATTCATAAAAACGATCTTTATAATGACGGATATTGCAGAACTGTTGTCCCGTTTTACTTCAGATTGGAAATCTTCTACAACAATCATGTGAAAGATTTCCTTCATAGCAGTGTATAAGATAAATACTCCTCCTATTAATACGATGATGCTGTGAAGGTTGAATGCCCCTTCAATAACGCCCTCCCAAGAGATTGTAAACCATACTGACTGGAAGGCACTGATCATCTTGATCAGTAAAAGCAAGAGTATCACTCTAAGTCCTACAGCGATCCCGATNCCCCACTTTCTAACAGATGACTGTTTGCTCTCGGGGGCTCGCTTTGATTCAAGCGAAATGTAAAGAAGGTTATCAAATCCTAGCACCGCCTGTAGCAGTACGAGCATTCCCAGCGTCATTACGATTTCAATAATTCCCATAACGCGAAGANCTTTTATACAAAAAAGCAGCTACTTTAATCCAGAATAATCTAACTTAAGGGGATAAAGAGTTCCCTTAATTATTAATAAAAATGAATGGTACCGGCGGCCGGAATCGAACCGGCACTCCTTCGCAGGAAAGGGATTTTAAGTCCCTCGTGTCTACCAATTCCACCACACCGGCATAATTAAACTTGGATTAANGGGCAGAACGCCGACTTGCGGCGGCGGTAGTGTACCAATCTTTGAAATCTTCGCAAGTCGCGCTTGGCCATGAGCATTTGAGCCGTCATTATTGCGTCTACGAATTTATATTATATCATGCTTCGAGGAATAAAATTATTCGATTTAACTGGAAAAGTTGCTGTAATTACNGGNGGCTCAAAGGGTCTAGGTCAAGCAATGGCGGCTGGCTTGGCAAGTGCAGGAGCAAATCTTGTGCTGGTTAGCCGTAACGAGTCCGAAGTACAAGCTGCGGCTATTAAGTTGGCTGATGAGTACGGCTGTAAGGCCTTTGGTTTTGCAGCTGATGTTTCCAGTCAATCGGAGATGGAAGCCATGACGGATGCTGCTATAGATTCGTTTGGNCAAATTGACATTCTGATTAACAGCGCTGGAATTAACACTCGTGGTTCGATTGAAGAGTTGAGTTATGAACAGTTTTCTGAAGTTCAACGGATNAATGTCGATGGTATTTGGTTAGCTTGNCGTGCGATATTGCCACATATGAAAGAACAAGGTAGCGGTCGTATCATCAATATGGCTAGTGCACTGGGATTAGTTGCTATCTCTAATCGTACTCCATACGCGACGAGTAAGGGTGGTGTTGTGCAATTGACTCGAGCATTAGCGCTAGAGGTTGCTGGGAGTGGAGTAGTTGTAAATGCGATTTGTCCTGGTCCTTTTCTAACNCCGATGAATCTTCCTATTGCTGACACAGAGGAAGGTAAAAAATTCATTGTAGGTGCAACGGCTCTGAAGCGATGGGGGAATTTGGAAGAAATTCAAGGTGCTGCAATCTATTTGGCAAGTGATGCTGCAAGTTATACGACTGGTGCAATGCTGAGTGTCGATGGAGGATGGACAGCTCAATAGGTCTTAGAAAAAAAACAGGCGTATACCAGCGATCATAGAGAAACTATATAATAGGATTTCAAATCCTTTTTGCGGAATAATTTGTATGATTTTTCGACCAATAAAAATACCAGTAATTAGGGCTGGTAAAACAACTAGATTTAGCTGAAGTGATTGTTTAGTGATTAATCCTAAATTCGCTACCATTGGTAGTTTAATTATGTTCAGTAGTAGAAAACATCTGGCGCCGACACCGAGGAAGGTTTCCTTGGTCATTTTTTCTACTAGTGCATAAATAGAAAAGACNGGGCCAGCAGCATTTGCCATAATGGTTGAGGTTCCAATTAATAATCCGCTGCCCCATTTCAAACTAGCCGAATGTGTCATTTTACCTAGTGCATTTCCTAGTCTTAGTCTACTTAGCTGAATTATAAGCATCAGAAGAATAATCAACCCTATTCCTTTTCTAGCTGTTGATTCATCAATGTAATCTAATAAAAAATATCCTGCGAAAAGGCCTGCTAATGTTGGAGGTGTAAGAAGCCATACTTCCTTCCATGATGCGTATCTGCGAAACATCGGATAGACCGTTAGGTCACAAACAATAAGCATGGGCACAATTATTCCAACGGATTGTTTAGCTCCAAATATCTCGGCCATTATCAGGACATTGACCATTGCTAAGCCCGGGAATCCTGTTTTAGAGAATCCTAGGCTAAAGGCTCCTAACAGTACTATTAACCAGCTTGTANTTGAGATGTCGCTGAGAGGATTCAAGATCAATCTTAGCGAAATTAGAGTTTGAGTGACACGACTGCGGTGGCGACTGATGTTGGATCAGAGCGTTGGTCCAGTGACTTTATAATCTCTCGAGCTGATCTTGATATTTTGCCGTTGAATTTATCCTGACCATTGGCTGATATTTTTATTTGCTTGTCGAGATNTACCAAATGATCGGATAGCCGGATAATTAGTTGTGATACNTTTTCTGTTTTAATCCGAATTATGTTGNCTTCAACTTCTGCTTCNACACGTTGCCCTATGCTTAAATTATTTTCAGGAATCTGAAGCCAATAAAACCTAGAGTTAATACCTTTTGATTGTTGCCAGATAATTTTTTTTGGCCAAGGGTTACGATTGAACTTAGCCATCCAAGGTAGCGATTCAGCATCTTTTAGCTGCATCCAATGGCCCATGTCAGGGTAAATTCGAACCATATGCTTATACCCTTTTGGATCATTTTCGTTTAGTTGTTTTAATAGTCCTTTCCATTTTACAGCTATCTTATTTCGATTGTATGCACCGTCCTTACCTCCCATGAACAAACCAAAAGGGAGATTGCGAAGATTATCTGGTTTTGCATCGTTTGGATGTCCCGCCATCATGGAAACTGCTGCCCATCGATCTGCCATGCGTGGAGCGAGTTGATATACCCCGTCACCTCCAGCTGAGTATCCCATTAGGAAGATCCGGTTAGGATCGACTCCGCGCGTGGCAACATAATTTTCAATTAATCGATCAAATAATCCGTCTATGTGTGACTGATGCCAGAGGTTCCAGGTGTCAGTAGGAGCTCTAGGGGCTACATAAATTCCTTCCTTTGGTTTATAGAGATTAATTTGGTTTTTCCATTGACTGTCATTTACCCGAGAGGGGGCGCCACCACCACCATGCATTGATATCCATAGCGAACGTTTTCCTTCTGGGGCAGTTCCAAAAACTTTTTCAAGATATCGCATTTTTTTGTCTCCTAATTGAATTGTCTTAGATGCGATTTCATTTTGGCGCTCGTTTGCTAATTGTTTTCGGTAATCTTCCCAAATCATGTTCAAAGCCTTTTGAGAGTCAATTTTTGATAGGTCACCTTTAGCCCATTCAGAAGGAAGAGTCTTCGGTCTTATTTTTTTTGGTGCGGTTAGCCATGCCATAACTGCTGCTAGCTGTGAATTAGCAATTTCTGATTCGTTTGGTAGTTCGTCCCACTTTATATCAAGCATGACTTCGCCATTATTGGAGCGACGGAGTGGGATTTGTTTAATTTGATCACCTTGAATAAGTCGTAACCAAAGTGGTTTGTTAGGATTGCATGAAAAACCTGTAATATCGTTAAGGTCGGCACGGCCTGCCTTGGTTTTTCGCGAAGCGAGTATTTGTTTTTTTTCGTTTAGCAACTCTGCTTTAACTTCAATACGCTTGCCTCCATCTCGTTCTTGTACCCTCACAAAGAGATCATCTTCTAAATTATCAAGATTACTTTTACCTGTATATCGATCGGTGACATTAAAGGCATTAATTTGTTTTGATTCTATATCCCAAACCATAGGAAAGTAGACTCCTGTCTTCTTCCAGGAAGTGGCATAAATTGAGTGTTTCCAGTTGGACTTGTTAGCCTTCGATGCTGCACCAACAAACCACCCTCTGTTTAATCCACCTGAGTTGTATTCATCTGCCCCAGTAAAGTGCCATCCTTTATCCCAAATTTCAGCCCATGTGTGGTTACCTCGATTATTTGTCCAGAGTGGTGTCCCTGCAACACGCGCTGCAACGCCAACTGATCTGCAGGCATCGACAAGAATAATTGATAAGCCAGTGCAAGTTGCACGGCTTTGTGCGATTGATTCTGATGGGCTTTGATTAGGTTTTTTTCGGCCAGTATTATAGTGTACATTAATAAGGTTGAAGAGCTTGCTATTGATCGCTTGAACCGCTTCTGTTGAAGTTGAAGCCTTAGCTACAAGTTTGCGGCATTTTTTGTAAAATTCGAGGCGCCAATTTTCACGAGTTTCATCAAGGCTGGCGTAAGGAAGTACATCATTAAAGAATAATTCTTCCGGTAAATTTTTGCACCAAATGAATTCCATACGCGCCTTCATTGCGAGGTTCAGATTTTCTTTTAAAAACTCGGAATTAAGTTTTTTGAGGTCTTTTGCAGGCATTCCTTCAATGAGAAATTTTGCGGCACGTTGCCCAAAATCTCCGTGAGTTTTTTTTGCTGATTCAATAAACAATTCAAGTTCGTTGCGGTTCTCTCCAGCCTGGTCTAAAGCCGTTTTTAGATTCATTGCATGGTCGATTGGCGTTGCTGCTGCCATTGCAATAAGAAAAAGTATAAACCTAAATTTGTGAAAAATACTAATTAGCACAGCGCAGACGTTAACTGTGCCTTGAGCTGAGCGCAACACACTGTGAGTCTATTTTAATGTTTCTTGCGGGTGACTATCCTCTTGACTGATTAATTCCTCATGGTGAAGGTTTTTTTAGAAAATCTATTACTCATTTTTGGAATGAATGGTGGTTGTGACTATACCAAACTACATATCAATTTTTCGGCTGATGATTATCCCGGTCTTTGTGATTGCCCTTTTGGACTTTTCTGAATCGGGAGTAGAGATTAGTTGGTGGACCGCTGTGATAGCNTTTTGCGTTGCTTCTATNAGTGATGGGNTTGATGGATATATNGCAAGGCGATTTAAGCAACGGAGTGAACTTGGAACTTTTCTTGATCCTATGGCGGACAAGTTACTGTTGGTGTCCGGATTGATTATTCTTAGTTTTTCAAGTAACCATCTTCCAAAGCTGCCAGTATGGATGATTGGAATGGTGTTTGGACGAGACCTTTTTTTGCTTTTGGGTTTTTTTGTTATTACTTACTGGTGTGGTAAAATGAAAATCCAGCCCCATTTTCTTAGTAAATGCGCAACCGTATTACAAATGTTTGTTGTTGCTTGGGGTGTATTAGGTCGAAAAGATCAGTTTGGATTAGAGACAGATTTGTTTTTTTGGTGGTGCCTTTTAGCAACGATTTGCACTGGATTGACTTTTTTAATTTATTTCCCGGCTGGGGTGGCTCAGTTACGCGCGGTTCCGGCTAGTTCGCCGAGCAAGGATCAATCACGCCAATTACTAAGGATGGATATAGAACTAGACCAGTCNGCTCNTCCTTCTGGNAAAAAAAATATNCANAAAANTGAAGATGATATNAATGTTTAAGTGATTGGGAATTACTCTGCAGAAGNTGNTTCTTCTTCNAAATTGTCAATNGACTTTTTAATCAAAGCTGCTCGGCTNCNGGGTGTTGCACATTCTAAACAGTTGGTATNTTGTCCTTGNATCNTANTTTTNGATGCTGCNGTTTGATTTTTTTTNNCAGGTGAATTAACAAATGCGTTAATACCTAANGCGATGCTAAAGGCTGCTANAATGCAAAGGCTGATCTTAATAGATTTCATGCCNACTCNCCAANTATATGGCTGGGTTAGCATGGGATCAAGCACTGNAGATAATCATATTTACTAATTTTTTGGTTTTATGATGGTTCTCACTTAGATTTAGTTGCTATTGAGGCTGATAATTTCGTTTTACAGACGGTGACTTTTCATTAGGCTCTCCCTTCCATGAGAAAACTCCTTTTGATGGCATTACTGGTGGCCCCGCTCATTGCAACCAATGCGGAACAGGCCAAGGGCAAAAAGAAGGGTGAAAAAGGATTCATCAGCTTGTTTGACGGCAAGTCGCTTAAGGGCTGGAAGGTGAACAAGGAAAACCCTAAGTCTATTACTGTTAAGGACGGTAACATAGTTATTGATGGGCCTCGTGCACACCTGTTCTACGCTGGGGATGTTCAAGATCACAATTTTAAGAACTTTGTGCTTCGTGCCCAGGTGAAAACTTATCCAAAAGCAAACTCTGGTATTTATTTTCACACCAAATATCAAGATTCTGGTTGGCCAGATGCAGGTTTTGAAGCTCAGGTGAACAACACCCACGGTGATCCTAAAAAGACAGGGGGTCTATATGCGGTAAAGGATGTGAATCCAGCTCCAGCAAAGGATGGGGATTGGTTTAATTATGAGATTCGGGTAAAGGGTAAAAAGATTACTATTAAGATTAATGGTAAGGTTACTTCCAGTTGGACGGAGATTCCAAATGCTCCACACCTTAAGTCAATGCCGGGTCGTAAACTTGGGAGTGGCACCTTTGCTTTACAGGCGCATGACCCTAAGAGTGTAGTGCACTACCGCAATATCCGCGTTAAGCCGCTCAAGTAATCGCGCGGCGGTGCGGTTATTTAGAGATTGAATATTCTCGACAAAATTGTCGCCCACAAGCGCTCCGAGCTTAGGCTGCTGCCTGAGGTCGATGTGACTGTAGAATCTTTGCGCGCCGAGGTGGCTCAATTTGGCCCTCGGCGCGATTTTGTTGGTAGTTTGTTGGCACCTCGAAAAGGCAATTTAGGACTGATTGCTGAGGTTAAAAAAGCTTCACCATCTAAAGGGGTTATACGGAAGGATTTTGATCCTGTTGCCATTGCTAAAACTTACGAAGCGGCTGGGGCAAGTTGCCTATCAGTTTTAACTGATCAGGAATTTTTTCAGGGCTCACTAGATTATCTTAGTGCTATCCGTGAAGCAGTTGCAATTCCTCTGCTCCGCAAGGACTTCATAATTGATGAACGGCAATTGTCTGAGGCTATTCAATACGGTGCTGATGCTATTTTGTTAATTGTTGCATGTTTAGATGATGAACAGTTAGTGCATTTGCACCGTTTAGCTACAGATGCAGGATTAGCAGCTTTGGTTGAGGTTCACAGTCAAAACGAATTGGAGAGAGCTTTGGCTATTGATGCTCAAATGATTGGCGTAAATAATCGTGATTTGACTGATTTTACAGTCGATTTAGGTCTTACAGAACGCCTGGCCAAATATATTATAGGTGCGAATACCCCTGAAAGAATTTTAGTAGCTGAGAGTGGTATAGACACGCGACATGATGTTGAAAGGCTGGAGGCTTGTGGCGCCAAAGCTATCCTAGTCGGTACTTCCTTAATGAGACATCTCAATATCGAAGACAAGGTCGTCGAATTATTGGGCTGAATTATTATCACGAAGTTCTTATAGGCCTTTTAATGCTCCTTTATTCATGGGTTGGAACTTGTTTTGAAGTGTGTTTCTGATATTCTTTTTTGACTAATTACTTTTAAGTGTTTGACGCTGTGGACTAATTCCTTTAGCAAGCCCGACCGTTTTGATCGTGCTTGCTTGTTTTATGCAGCAAATCAATTGAACGCGTGGTATTACTATTCAGTCTAAACTAGTTACCTAAAATGAGTTCCAAGACGTTTCTGGCAATGGATATGGGGGCCGGCACATTGCGTGCTGCCGAGTTCGAGCCTACCGCTGAGGGTGGTATTAAATTGGTGCGTTTCGGGGTTAAACCGCTTGGCCTTGAGGGATCTAGTGAACGGTCCAGGCCTAAGGCTTTAGAGAAAGCAGCTAGCGAGCTTTTTGAAGAGATTGGATTTGGGGCTAAAACAGGCCTTGTGGCTGCCCCTGGTTTTCAAGTTTTGTCCAAGCCTGTGCGCATTCCAAAGGTTGACAACACTAAGGTAGCACAACTAATCAAGTTTGAAGCGCAACAGAATATCCCTTTTCCTTTAGAAGAAGCTGCTTGGGATCATTACACAATGGGTGTGGCAAAATCTGGTGAAATTGAGGTTTTGCTTTCGGCGCTCAAGAGTGAGGCTGCAAATGGTATTATCGAGGTAGCTAAAGCTCGTGGTGTTAATATTGAGATGATTGACACTGCGCAGGCAGCTATCGTCAACGCTTTCCGATACAACTACAGCGACCTAGAAGGTTGTTCAATGGTACTAGACATAGGTGCTAAGACGACACATGTGTTGTTCTTCGAGGGTGAGAAATTTTTCTTTCGGACAATAAACATAGGCGCTAATTCGATTACACAGGAATTTGCTACTGAAACGAAGATGCGTTTCTCACAGGCGGAAGAGATNAAGTTGCAGAAGGGCTTGGTNGGTTTAGGNGGTGCATATGCTGAGCCAGATGATCCACATGAGGCGGCTCTCTCCAAGATAGCTCGTCAGGTTATGACTCGATTGCATGTTCAGGTAAATCAGACGATACAATTTTGGCAGAAACAACAAGGAGGAAGTGCTCCTGAAAGATTATTCCTTCATGGTGGGGCATCGATAATGTCATATCTTCCCGAGTTTTTCGCAGAAAAGCTTCAGGTTCCAATTGAGTATTTCAATCCTTTCATAGGGATGGAAATCGATCAGGAGAGTGTGGATGTAGCTGCTTTGGAGCAGGTTGGTCACACTTTTGGTCAATTAACTGGTTTGGCAGTGCGAATGGTAGCTAACTGTCCACTGGAAATGAATTTAATGCCAGGTAGTGCCCGGACACAGCAAGAGTTGCAGCGCAAAAAACCATATTTTTATGCAGCAGCAGCTTGCTTTGTGGCTGCAATTTGGGCTGGGGTTTATTTCAATACTACCGTTCACGATGCTCAAGAAGCTGAGGTCGCTCAGTTGGCGAACTTGAGTCCCAAGTATAAACAGCCTGCTAGTAAGCTCAGTCGTACACTTGATGACATCGATACAAAAATTCAAGAGGCGGACCAATTTAACAAATGGATTAATGATCGTTTTCTTTGGGCGGAAGTACTTAAAAGTATTCGAGTTTCGATGATAAAAACCGAGAACTCCATGAAAAGCCAATACGGAAAGCAAGTTGGAGTTTGGGTTGCGGCGTTCAATAAGCGTGACGCGGATGAGATGGATTTTGAGGATGGAATGGGAATGGGAATGGGAATGGGAATGGGCGGTATGTATCCTATGGGCATGAATCCTATGATGATGGGCATGTATGGCATGGGAGGCATGCCTCCAATGGGAGGTGGAGCTCCAGGTGGAGCTCCTCCAGTAGGAGGAGGCGAGCCTGGTAACCCAGTAGGTATGGGGGGCATGAATCCTATGATGATGGGCATGAATCCTATGATGATGGGCATGAATCCTATGATGATGGGTATGGGGGGAATGGGAATGGGTGGTGATGCTGAGAACCTAAATGTTGTAGGTTCTCCGAAAAAGCCTTTGCGAGTTGTTTGTAAAGCAATAGATCTTCAGGATATTAATCCAACTGCAAATATCACACTTAAAAAAGTTCTAGTGGACAATCTCAAAATCAGCGGTTTATTTGACTATAATGAGACAAAATGGAACGCAGTCACTGAGGATGAGAATGTGTTGCTTGAAGATGTAAAGGCGGAAAAGTCAGAAGAAAATAAAGCACGACTTAAGACTCTAATCTTTGGTTTAGACATCGTACTTAAAGAACCCATAGCTTTAAAGTAATTCAATGAAAATGAATATTGATACTGCTGTTATTAAACGTAACCTCGACCTCATCATTGCTGGTATTGTTACTGTTGGTCTTGTCGGTTATGGCTATATGCAGTATGGCGCCACAAAGACTATTCGAGATGAAAGTGCATCTAAACTTGAGACCAACACAAGAAATTATAAAAATGTTAAAAGCACTAGTGTCCCTGAGAGTTTTGGGCTTACGAATGTTAATAGCATTTCTACTGATAGATCTCATGGTAATCAGGAAATAGCTGATAAAGCAGAAGTGGCTATAAATGCTCACTTGAATAACGTTTATAAAAAATTTGCAGAGCTGGAAATTCCTGATGGCATTGAAATTGATCCGAAAACTGGGGCTATTCTAAGTGTTACCCTCATGAATGGAGGCAATTCGTATACCGCTTCTGACATTGATACTTTAACAGCCACTGCAACGGACCGTTTAGGCAAGGGTAAAGGTGCTATACTAAAGCCAGAGTTAAGGTCGGTAGGAGGAGAGACGCCTGATCAATACCGAGTTGAAAATATTGAGGTTCAAGATGGTGGTTCTGGCTATACTAAAGGCCAAGTAATCGTGCTTATCGGAGGAGGAGGAGGAGGATTTGATGGGGCAAACGATTACCTGTCTGACAGTCAACCAACACCTGATCCAACACAGCCGCCAGGAGGTATGCCAGGAGGTATGCCAGGAGGTATGCCAGGAGGTATGATGGGGATGGGTTCAATGGGAGCTGGAGGAGATGATTCTAA
>PAOJ01000070.1 GCA_002708005.1 Verrucomicrobiales bacterium
TCAGGTGTTCAATATAGAAACGTGGCTTTAACTAACGATAGTGGTGATCAATTAATTACNTTAAATTTAGCTGGAGAAACTACTCTGCGCTTAAAACAGAGTACGACTGATNCGCAAGATTTTTATTTAAAGCAAAACTATCTAATTTTTGTAAANNACGAGNAGCCTGCGATCGAANTGCAGTTTAGTAATTCTGTTCAGGGCCCATATAAAACAGCTACTGGCGCAATAATNGATGAGGGGTCGAAAACAATCACGATTACTCGAGAGGAGGCAGTTCAATTTTATCGCCTNAAAGGNGCATCTTTTAAGATAACAAAAATTGAATTAGCNGATAGCAAGGTGAATNTTTCTTATCAGTAAAAAAGGGAGCTCTAATAGCTCCCTTTTTCCTTAACCGTTGCAGAATTAATTAAAGTGCTTCATTNCCTTTTTCTTGTGTGCGAATTCGAATGGCCTCTTCTATGTTAGTCACGAAGAGTTTTCCGTCTCCGATCTTACCAGTGTTGGCAGCCTTAGAAAGAGCTTCGATGCTCTTATCGGCGTTCTCATCTGGAACGACAATCTCGAGTTTAATCTTAGGCAAGAAATCTACGGTATACTCACTTCCTCGATAAATTTCTGTATGGCCTTTCTGGCGCCCAAATCCTTTTACTTCGGATACGGTCATTCCTTCAACACCTACTTCAGCCAATGCTTCTCTTACTTCATCCAATTTGAATGGTTTGATAACTGCTTCGATTTTCTTCATTTTTAATTCTTATTCTGCAATCTAAGGTGCTATTCAATCCGCTANTTGCGGGGCACTTAATTCATGCTCNTTAATTACTGCAAGTTTTGTGCCAAGGGATTATTGGTTTTTATTTAACTTAGTATAACTTATTATATCAGATGGTTTTAAGTCGGTTTTTGTTCAAATANTGTTTTCTATTCATTTTATTAAATATGAATAGGTTTTTTGCACTTTGGTCAAAAAACGACAGAAGTATGATTGATTAAAGCTTCCTCACTCGACTCAACGATGGTTTGAGCCTAGCCTGCGCCGCGTTGTCTGACATGCTCAAATCCTCTGGTGCCATGGCTTTAGCTACTATGCTTAGCCGTCTGCTCGGTATGGTGCGGGTAATAGTTTATGCNAGNTTNATGGGGGATGGGCCGATTGCCAGTGCATTTGTGTATGCTTTTCAAATTCCTAANTTGTTTAGACGTTTACTTGGAGAAGGGGCANTAACAGCGGCATTTATTCCTCTTTTTAAGCACAAGGAAAAAACTGAGGGGGAAAAAGAGATGTGGCACACAGCTAATGCGGTTGTATCTGCGTTGATTGTGGCTACCACTTTGATAGTAGGATTAGTGATGCTAGGGATTTCATTGGCGTTGATGCTAGGTGAGTTCAACATTCACACTAGTCTGATGTTGGAGCTTTTGCGTGTGGTGTTTCCTTATATGTTATTGGTGTGTCTGACGGCAGTATTCATGGGAATGCTGAACGCAAGAGGATATTTCTTCATACCTGCCTTAGGTGCGACTTTGCTNAATGTAGTTATGATTGCAACAGTGTTGTTAGTAGCACCGCAATGGGGGCAAGACTTGGGTGATCAAATTTTTGCTTTAGCATTTGGTGTTCTTGTAGCTGGNATTGCACAAGCAGTTTTTCAATTGCCATTTCTTTTTAAGGATGGGTATCGGCTCAAGTGGGTATGTCCATGGAATAATGATTCGGTTNGAGAAGTCATACAAAAAATGATTCCAGCAACAGTTGGTGTGGCTGCATTTCAATTTAACATTATTATCACTCAGACCTTGGCTTTTTGGATCGAACGTTCAAGTGGATCAAAGATTGTAGCTTCATTTGAATATGCAGTGCGATTAATCGAACTTCCACAGGGAGTATTTGGAGTTTCGCTAGCTACTTTCCTTTTGCCGACTTTAGCTGGTCTGGCAGCAGAGAAAAAATTTCCTCAGTTTCGAGAAAACCTTACGAAAGGGATGGGATATCTTTTTTATGTTAATGCNATTGCCGCGGTAATGTTAATCGTTTTAGCTGCTCCGATCGTGAGTTTATTATTTGAACGAGGAGAATTTACAGCCGAATCAACTCAGCGAGCCAGTTTTGCATTAATGTGTCTTGCNCCGAGCCTTCTGACTTACTCAGCNGTGAATGTTATGGCACGCGCTTTTTTTGCGATGGGAGATACAAAGGTTCCNATGCAAATAAGCGCTGTTTGCCTTGGGCTTAACTTGGTTNTATTAATNCCTCTTATTTTTACNTTTCCAAAGGGNAGCCAAGCNGGGGCCCTGGGTTTGGCCAATGTTATGAGCTCCTTTGCTAATGTGATGCTGCTTTCTTATGCACTAAAAAGAAAAATGCCGAAGTGGCAATTTTCTCCATTGCTTGGCCCATTATTCGTGATGCTTTTTGCAGCTGGTCTTGCTGGATTGTTTGCTTGGTTTTTGCATGAAGAATGGATTATAAGAATGGGAGGGCTAACAATTTGGCACAAAATTGGAGAGGTATTTGTTCCGGCTGTTTTAGCTTTGATTCTNTACGGNGGAGTAACTTCTTTGCTAGGGCTTAGAGAGGCGAGAGATCTGATTGNTCTCATCCTAAACAAACAAATTNAAGANTAAAGNTAGCTTTNAAAATANNTCTTAATAGGAATCTGTAAAAATTATAATGAGTCGCTATGCAACCATAANCGTTATAGGAAAAGATAAGACTGGAGTAGTCGCNCAAATTACCAATCAACTATTCGATACCCGTGCTAACATNGAGGCGCTGGAGGANCAGGTCACNCGAGGTAAGTTTAGNATGACTATCCAAGCTAGTTGGAAGCTGGCAGNATTTGANGAGAAGTTAATTGGGAAAAAGTTGCGAGCNCTTGAGCNAGAATTGGGAATGGAAATTAAGTGGNGGTTTACTGNCCCAAATCGCCCTCAACGTATGGCCTTNATGGTTACAAAAGAATCACATTGCCTTGAAGGAATACTAGCAGCTTTAAAGTCTGGAAAACTCAATGCTGACATTGCTTGCGTGATTGGTAATCACCGGGACTTGCAGGGAATGGTAGAGAAAGCTGGATTGTCATTCCATTATGTTGCTTGGGCAAACAGAAGCAAGGCAGAGGAAAAAACATTGAAGATTTTGGAGAGAACAGAGGTTGATTTTGTGGTTTTAGCACGTTTCATGAAAATACTTTCACCAAACTTTGTTTGGCGGTTCAAAAATAAGATCATCAATATACATCCTTCTTTACTGCCTGGTTTTCCTGGGCCTCAGCCTTATCGTCAGGCGTATGAGCATGGAGTAAAAATTGCAGGGGTAACTGCACATTTTGTTAGTATGCATTTAGACGAAGGGCCAATAATTGCGCANGAAAGTTTTCGTATCAAACCNGGAATGACTCTAAAGNAAATTGTTGCTACTGGGCAGCCGCTTGAGGCCAAGGCATTAGTTAATGGTATTAAACTTTATCTCACTAAGCGGCTTGATGTGCATTGGGGAGTAGTGAAGCAGGTTTAGATAGAATACCTGCTAATTTCATTCATCTAGAAATTTGATTTTTAGACTACTGTCCTCGGACTGTGATTGCCCTTCGTTTAAGCTGTCTTTTAGAGTAGGAGAAAGCTCATGATCAGGCTCGGCTAGCGACTCTTTTTTATTTTCTTTATTTTGAGGGGATAGTGCTGATCGAAGTGCCCCTTGAACAAGCTCAGCACAATGGATTTTCATTGGCGGGAGAGGGCCAAGTTCTCCGGAAAGTTCTTCTGGTTTTAATTCAATTGCCTCGTTAGCAGTTTTGCCCTTGATCAGTTCGGTAGCTAGGCTTGCTACGGCAATTGCAGTTTCACATCCAAAGCTTTGAAAGCTGGCTTTATCAATGATTTTTTCTCCGTCTTGCTCCTTGTATTTTACCCACATGCGAAGCATTTCTCCGCATTCTGAATTACCGACAGTCCCAACTGCATCGGCATCCGGCATCTCGCCGATATTTTTTGGATCCCTAATGGCATCGGCTACTTTCTTTTCAAGTTCTTTGTTCATTTAACTAAGTGTATAGCGGCGAATGGATGAATCCACCTCAACTGACCAAGCGTCAATTCCACCTCTTAGGGCGTTAGCATTAGGCATGCCGTGCCCTAGGTAATAGGCGGCTGCATCAAGCCCCTTTTTTCCTTGGTGATCAATCATCACAAAGCGCTGGTTATTGTCCCAAGTGCCGAGAATTTCCTGCATTAAAGGCTGAGTAAGCATAATTGACCCATCGATATGTACGGCTTCAAATTCTTCNCGTGATCTAATATCAACCAATTTGATATCTTCGCCTTCGGCTAGGCGTTTTGCTAGATCAGTTGGTTCAATCAAAATCTGTTTGTCCTCATCATGGCTTTGCTGAATTTTTTTGAGTACATCCTCGATNGNGAGAGANCCNTTACGGCTACAAACGCTGGCCAGAGTTTCATCGGGTCGGAAGCCACAACTGTTACACCCTCCAATATGGTATTTACGGAACAAAGCTCTTTGTGCTCCAGGATAAAAATGCAGTANTTCCTGCATAAGAGATTTNCCTGTGATNTTTTGACTCATTACNCAAACATTTTNCGTACTTGATGGATGACTTCTATGAATCGATCAACTTCAGATTCCGTGTTGTAAAAATTGAAACTGGCTCGAGCCGTGGCTTGCACTCCAAGCTTTGCCAATAGTGGTTGGTTGCAGTGGTGACCTGCGCGAATGGCAACACCTTTTTGGTCGGCCATCGTTGCGAGGTCAAGCGCATGGGTGTCTGGTATCACAAAACTTACAACTGCAGAACGATTGCTATCAGGCCCAAAAATCCGTATGCCATCAATTTCTTTTAGGCGCTTTAATGTTTGGCTTACCAACAGCTGATCATGCTGAAAAATGGCCATTCTGCCTATATTATCAATGTATTCAATTGCAGCATAAAGTCCAGCTGCCCCTGCAATGTTGGGCGTGCCTGCTTCGAACTTGTGAGGAATTTCGTTAAAAGTTGATTCGAAGTATTCAACTTTGGAAATCATTTCGCCCCCTCCTTGGTAAGGAGGCATTTCTTCCAGTTTCTCTTTTCGGCCATAGAGAACTCCTATTCCTGTAGGCCCACAAATTTTGTGACCAGAAAATGCAAGAAAATCACAATCAATTTCTTGAACGTCGATGAGTGTGTGCCCTGCGCTTTGTGCGGCATCGACCAAAGAGACAACTCCAGCTTTGCGTGCCATTTGACAAAGTTCCTTAGCGGGATTGATTGTTCCCATTGTGTTCGAGAAATGTGTGAATGATAGTAACTTAGCTCGATCAAGTCTTGCATCTATATCAGAGAGATCTAATAACCCGTTATCGCCTGTGACAGGGATGAATTCTAGCTTGGCCCCAATTCTTTTAGCCAAGATCTGCCAGGGCACTAGATTGCTGTGATGCTCCATCTCAGTAAGTAAAATGGTATCGCCTGCGTTGAGATTTGATTGTCCCCAGCTCTGAGCTACTAGATTAATGCTTTCAGTAGTTCCTCGAGTAAAAATAATTTCTTTTGTGTTTNCTGCGTTTAAGTATTNAGCAACACGNTTCCTAGATCCTTCATATATTTCGGTGGAACGATTACTTAGTTCGTGGATTCCGCGGTGCACATTAGCATTATTGTATGTATAATGGTTTCTGATCGCATCGATGACTGCTTGCGGTTTTTGGCTACTTGAGGCGTTATCTAGATAAATCAGTGGACGTCCATTGATTTTTTGATTCAGTATGGGAAAGTCTTCTCGGATTGCTTCCCAGTCGTTTATTTTCTCAGTTGTTTTAGCATCCTGCTTCATCACATCATGCCGAGTTGAAGTTGGGCTTCTTCGGACATCATGTCTCGATTCCAAGGGGGATCCCATACGATCTCAACGTCAACTTCTTCTACCCCATCTATGCATAGCAACCGGTTTTGTGCGTCTTGTTGTAATACTGGCCCCATGCCGCAGCCGGGAGCTGTGAGCGTCATCTTAACGTCTACTCGCCAGTCGTCATTAATTTTGGTTGGTTCACAGGAGTATACAAGACCCAGATCAACAATGTTTACNGGAATCTCNGGATCGTAAACTGTCTTGAGCTGTTCTTGGATCTGGTCATCTAACTCCTTGGTGTTTTTTGGTCGTCTGGCCTTTTCAGCAGGAGTCTTAATTGGCTCAAGTCCAAGCACGTCAGCATCGCACCCATCGATACGAAACATATTGCCATTAATTATCACAGTATAAGTGCCACCTAGGGTTTGGGTAACCTGTGCTTTTTCTCCCTTTTGAAGGGTGACTTTATCGCCGGAGGGAACGATAGAGGCTTCAACGTTTCGGCTTAATTCGATAAGTTCAGAATTATGCATTTTTAGGAAGCTTGAGTAATTGAGTCGCTTGCAAGCGATTTAACACGGTTGACCATGGAGTGGAGCCCGTTTCGTCGAGTGGGGCTAAGATGTTTATCAAGCCCGAGTTGCTCAAATATTTTGGAACAGTTAGTGTCTAATATTTGTTTAGTTGTTTTACNGTTATATATTAACAATAAGATAGCAATAAGTCCCTTTACAATAAATGCATCTGAGTCGGCATGAATTTCATATGTATCATTTTTTAGCGGAAGTATTCTTAGCCAGACGCTGGCTTGACAACCATGTACACGGTATTCATCAACCATTTCTGCGGCGTCAAGGGGTGGTAGTTTTTTACCCAATTCAATAAGATAGGAAAAGCGCTCTTCCCAATCGCCTAGTAATTCAAAATTTTCAATTACTTCCTCAATCGTTGTGTCTAAAGGAAATCCCACTTCAGTTGATATGATGTTCATTCTCGAGCCGACTCCAAATCAACTCATTTAATTCGTCTCGAATAGTATTGTGTTGAATACGTTCGACTATTTCTCCTGTGAACCCGTGCATTAACATGCGTCTCGCAGTCATTGCATCAAGCCCTCGGGCTCGCAGATAAAATATAGCATCATTATCCAATTCGCCAATAGTAGCTCCGTGCGTGCATTTCACATCGTCTGCATAAATTTCCAATTGTGGCTTTGTGTTGACGGTGGCTTCGCCACTGAGGATTAGATTTTTGTTGGTTTGCTTAGCGTCTGTTTTTTGTGCTTCAGGTTCGACAAGAATACGACCATGAAACACGCCGCGTGATTGATCATCGAGTATTCCGTTGAAATATTCGTGGCTGTCGCAGTTGGGGGCAGCATGATTAACGATCATATGATGATCAGCAAGTTGCCTGCCACGCGTCATGTATAATCCGTTGAGCATACATTCGATTCCTGGTTTATCTAAGTCCATGCGGAGGTTGTTTCGAGATAGTTGGGAGCCAAGAGCAAAGGAATGAAAGGCATAGCGGGCGGCACTACTCAGCTTTGAGTGTAGTGAAGAAAGATGGATAGCGAGGCTGGATTGATCCTGCAGTTTAATATGCTCGAGATTTGAGCCGTCTCCTAATTGTGTTTCAGTGACGATGTTTGAGCTTGCCGCTGCTTGTCCAAGNGATATATGGGACTCAATAATTGTTCCCTTAGAGTTAGCTTCTGCAATAATTAAGTTTCTTATGTGNGAGGCTTGTCCATCTTTTATTGCTGAATATAGAAATACAAGATGGACTGGCTTGGATAAAGTTTGGTTTGCTGGAATATGAATCCAAGCACCGTCTGTAAAGAATGCATCATTAAGTGCAATAAGCGGGTTTTTGTCCTTACCAGAGAGAGAGCCAATTTTGTTTTCTATGGTTGGTAAGGCGCTCGCTAGATTCGAGACTATGACTTGTCCTGATTGATCTGAGGTTTGTGAAAGATCATTGGATAAATAACCGTCAACAAATACTAGGCGATCAGTGTCGTGCTGATTAAAAGCGATGCTTTCAATTACTGATCGGTCAATCTTTTGACTGTTTGGCTCATTAGTTATTTCGAAGGACAGTTCTGTAAATGGCTTAAGACTTGTAAAGCGCCAATCCTCATCATTAGTTGTNGGGAATCCGTTTTCTTGGAAACGATCTANNCCAGCCTGTCGAAGCGGAAGTAATNTTGTTCCTCTTCGTTTGATTTTGGCAAATTCATCGGTTGGCCCTTTAGTCAAATCTATGCCTTTTGTAATACTCATTATGAGTCCTTGATCAACCAGTCGTAACCTTTTTCTTCAAGATCGTGTGCAAGTGTTTTGTCGCCGGATTTTATAATTCTCCCGTCATATAGCACGTGCACAAAATCTGGCACAATATAGTCGAGGAGACGTTGATAGTGTGTAATTACTATCTGTGCATTGTGTTGGTTTTTTAGTCTGTTGACGCCATCAGCCACAATCCGAAGCGCATCGATATCAAGGCCTGAGTCAGTTTCGTCGAGGACTGCGAGACGTGGGTCAAGCATTGTCATCTGAAGTATTTCGTTTCGCTTCTTTTCTCCTCCAGAAAAACCAGCATTTACAGGCCGTTTTAGAAACTCTTCGGCAAGCCCAAGCTCTTTCATTTTAGTTTTTACTAGTTTTAGAAAATTCATTGCATCAAGCTCCTCATCGCCGCGGTGTTTACGGATCTGGTTGACGGCAGACCTAAGGAAGTAAGTACTATTTACACCGGGAATTTCTACTGGATATTGAAATGCCAGAAATACCCCCTCTCGGGCACGCTCCTCCGGAGACAAGTCAAGAATATCATTGCCTTGAAGCGTGACTTCTCCATCAGTTATATCNTAGCCTTCGCGTCCGGCAAGTACGGACGCTAGAGTGCTTTTGCCGCTACCATTCGGCCCCATGATGGCATGAACCTCACCAGTTTTCACTGAGAGATTAATACCTTTTAGGATCTGTTTTTCGCCTATATGAGCTTGTAAGTTTTTTATTTCTAGCATTCAGTAAAAAAAGGTTAGCCAACGCTGCCTTCAAGGCTGACGTCGAGTAATTTTTGGGCTTCCACCGCAAATTCCATGGGTAGTTCCCGGAAAACTTCCTTGCAGAAGCCATTGACAATCATGTTGACGGCATCCTGAGTCTCAAGTCCTCGTTGGTTGCAGTAAAAAATTTGGTCTTCTCCTATCTTTGAAGTAGTGGCCTCGTGCTCGATACTTGCTGTTGGATTTTTTGCTTCGATATATGGAAAAGTATGTGCTCCACATTTGTTTCCAATTAGCAGCGAGTCACACTGTGAAAAGTTGCGGGCATTGCTCGCTTTTTTCCCGACTTGTACCAATCCTCGATAACTATTCTGACCCTTTCCAGCAGATATGCCTTTAGAGATGATAGTGCTACGAGTATTTTTGCCTATATGNACCATCTTGGTTCCAGTATCAGCTTGTTGCGCTTTGTTAGTTAATGCGATGGAATAGAATTCACCAATCGAGTTGTCGCCTTGGAGGATTACGCTTGGATATTTCCAAGTGATTGCTGATCCAGTCTCTACTTGGGTCCAAGAAATTTTTGCATTGGTTTTACATATACCACGTTTAGTTACAAAATTGTAGATGCCTCCTCGACCTTCTTCATCGCCAGGATACCAGTTTTGCACGGTTGAATATTTAATTTCAGCATTATCAAGAGCGACNAACTCGACCACNGCAGCATGAAGTTGATTTTCATCACGCATAGGGGCAGTGCAGCCTTCAAGATAGCTAACGTGGCTGCTATCTTCGGCAATGATAAGTGTTCTTTCGAATTGTCCTGTGTTTGCGGCATTAATTCGAAAATAGGTGCTTAATTCCATCGGGCAACGGGTGTCCTTTGGAATATATACAAAAGACCCATCACTNAAGACGGCTGAGTTTAGTGCTGCATAATAATTATCAGTGAAAGGGACAACGGTCCCAAGATATTTTTTTATCAATTCCGGATGTTCACGAACTGCTTCAGAGATTGAACAAAAAATAACTCCAGCTTTAGCGAGGTCCTCTTTGAAAGTAGTTCCGATAGATTCGCTATCGAAAACAGCATCTACTGCCACGCCGGCTAATCGAGCCCTTTCATGCAACGGTACTCCGAGTTTTTCGTAAGTCTCCAGCAGTTTTGGGTCGACTTCATCTAAGCTTTTTGGTCCATCGCCTTTTTTCTTGGGTGCACTATAATAAGAGATTTCTTGAAAATTAACTGGCGGATATTTTACATGTGGCCAAGTAGGGTTCTCCATTTTTTCAAAATGACGAAATGCCTTTAGTCGCCATTTGAGTAGCCATTCTGGTTCATTTTTTTTATTTGAAATGAAATGGATGACTTCCTCGTTTAGCCCCGGTTCAAGTGATTCACTCTCAATGTCAGTTGTGAAACCGTACTTGTAGTCACTTGAAACAAAATTATCGATAGTATCAGTACTAGCGCTCATAACTTATCTTAATTTTGGCCACAATCCTCACACTTTCCGGAACAACGTCCATGAAAAGAAATGTCGATACTTCGTACTTCAAAATCAACTGGTAAGTCTACTTCTGGTACTCGGGGTGAATCTTTTAGATTTACATCAAATACTTTTCCACAGTCATCACAGCAAAAGTGTGCGTGTTCGTTCATATTTGAACAATACATCGCTGCGCCACGGTCTACGTTTACTTGTCTTATGACATTGCATTTCACTAATGCATCAAGACTATTATAAACGGTTGCCATGGAGATTTCCGGTTTTGCCTGTTTAGCCCGCGTAAACACCTCCTCAGCAGATGGATGATCTCGCTGGCTTAACAGTACCTCATAAATATGTTTCCGTTGAGAAGTGAACCTAAGCCCTTTCTCAGCTAATCGTTTATTGAGGGATTCACCGGACGCAAGAAGTTGGTCCGTTGCCATGTGCGAAATCTGCCATTACGAAATAGAATTGTCAATAATTAGAATAATTCTAAATAAGAAACAGAGNGCTTTTTTAGGCTTATACTACTTTAATCTTTGGGGATCAGTGCTTTCCAGTCGATTGTTGGGTGGCCGGCTGCGATAATTGATCGGTTTCTTAGATCTCGTTTTGCATATTTAAGTCTATACCCATCTAAGGTGCAGATTGAGCCTCCTGCTTCTTCAAGGATACATTGTGCAGCTCCAGTATCCCATTCCATGGTTGGTACGAATCGTGGATATAGATCAGCTTGGCCTTCNGCAATAAGACAGAATTTAAGCGAACTCCCCATGCTGACGAGCTCAGCTGAGGGAAGTTTCTCCAACATTGTTGTGATCTTTGGACCAGCATGATCACGGCTAGCGACGATTCGTAGTTTATTAATGTTTACTTCGCNAACGTTAATCTTGATTGGATTTGATAGCCCTTCCCGTTTGAATGCACCTTTATCACGAATGCCAAAGTATTCGAGATTGGATGCCGGTGCGAGCACGACGCCAAGTGTAGATTCGCCATTCTCGATAAGAGCTATATTCACAGTGAATTGTCCAGTTTTCTTGATAAACTCTTTTGTGCCGTCGAGCGGATCAACTAACCAAAAGCGCTTCCAAGTCATGCGTTCTTCAATGGAAATTCCTTCGGACTCTTCAGACAGAACTGGGATATNTGGTGTTAGTTTTGTAAGGCCGGCAAAAATGCAGTCGTGAGCAGCTCGATCAGCTTGTGTGAGAGGAGAGTTGTCNTNTTTGGATNCTANTTGAGCCGGGTCGCTATAGGTTTTCATGATGGNTTTTCCGGCCTCAGCTGCNATTTGGCGTATGTTGTCTATCATTTTAATTTAAACCCAGCCAAAGCCAGGAAATTTAGCCATTAAATTTTTTCGTATCTTNGGATACTCGCGCTGTTTGAACGTAGGCCAATCTTCACAGAAATCGATCTTTTTGTTTTTGGGTGTTAATAGCTTGAACCTTATAATTTGTTGTCCTTCGCATATGACTGGGTGTTTGTTTAGCCGAAAGCACTCGTGCAATTTTACATGTAACTCCACCGGAACTATTTTATCGGTTTTGTCTGTTTGATATTCTGGATAATGTAGTTTTTTGGGTTGACCATTAGGCCAATCTATTTTGGTTGGGGCCAATTCATCTAACCACTCCCATTGGGCTTCGGGCATATGCTGTCGAAAGGCAGGTTTAATATTGCAGGCTATTGCTTGCTTGGCCAATGTCATGCCTTCAAAGGCTTTAGTTAGGCAATTCATAACTGCATTTTCATCCAGTGGTGGAAATTCCAATTCCGGTCTTGCAGCGCAAATCCAGTTGAGTCTTTGAATATCTTGTCTGACAGAGTTGTCGAATGAGTTGGGTTTGAACCAATCGTGTAAGCATGCTTTGGCTAAGGCTAGTCCGACGGCTTTAGGGTTCACTTTAGACTCATGTTTTCTCTCTATCTCCATATCACGAAAGCGTTTTATTTTATATGTTTCAACCCTTTTAGGCCCTGGATCAAACTCACTTTCGCATTTGGTAGTAATTTCATCCGGGAAAACTTCTTTCACCCATTTAAGCTCGATCGCTGAAGCTAGGCTTAACAGAGTCTTGTTTCGGTTNCCACGGGTAGATATNTGCCGAATTTCTGCAGCAATGAATAGTGGAGATTTTTGAACTACACTTTCACGAACCAGTGTGCCGCTTCGTTCTTTTGGCAGTTTGCAATTTAGGGTTCCTGTATCGCAACGAATACAAATCTGATCTGCAAAAGCTGATAAAATNCATAACCTAAGAGTGGTCGATTTAGACCGATCTGGTTCGGTGCTTTCGTTGCATGTAATACCATTAACTTTTGCTAATTGCATTAGTTGACGAAAGGTAGTTTCGACTTCTCTACAAGAACCAGAGTGAATTCCATGTGCACGGCAGTCATCAACATTATAGCGACGTGATTTTGCAAACTGCCATGCGCGAATTAACACCTCGAAATCGGAATCAGCTCCATCACGAAAAGGTTCTTGAGCGGCTTGGATTCTTTTGTCTTCTCGTGCTGATCGAATCAGGATATTTCGTCCACTGAGGAATGCCGCGCACAAGGCGGCTTCATTAACACACCCTCGTTTTCCTCCCTCGATCATCATTCGTGCAAAGCGTGGATGCATTGGGAGATTTAGCATTGACTTACCAATCTCAGTGAGTCCAAAGCTGTTATTAGAAGTGATATTTATTGCGCCAAGTGAGCGTAATAATTCTTCTGCATTCTCGACGGCAGTCGCATCAGGTTTTTCTAGCCAGTCAAATTCTGACGCTTTATTGATGCCAGCTGAATGTAGCATTAGAACTGCTTCTGCAAGGTCCTTCCGGTGAATTTCTGGGGTATTATACTCAGGACGATTAAGATGTGCGCTTTCTGTCCAAAGTCGGTAGCATGTTCCAGGTTTAGTGCGACCTGCTCTTCCAGAGCGCTGCTCTGCTGAGGCGCGACTTATTTCTTCAATCAAAAGTGTGCCAATTCCTCTTTTACTGTCGAACCGTTCTACTCTTGCAAGGCCGCTGTCAATGACGTGGCAAATACCATCGATAGTTACAGATGTTTCAGCAACATTAGTNGCAACGACAATTTTTCTTTNTTTGCTACGGTTAAATGCANGATCTTGNTCNGCAGAGGGNAGTTCACCATGAAGCGGAATTAGGTCAACTGGTTCTTGTAAGCGCTTCCTTGAGAGTGCTCCAATAGTACTTCGAATTTCTGCCATGCCTGGCATGAAAATTAAAATATCTCCAGGTAATTCATTACGAAGAATATGATCTACAGCTTCGGCTGCTTGTTCCGTTACAGGGTCAAGGTTTCGATATTTGCCATAGTTAATTTCGACCGGAAAGGTGCGCCCCTGAGAATTAAGTACAGGGCAAGCATTATCGGAGTTGGAGTCGAGATAGTTAGCGACAGATCCTGTTTGGATAGTCGCAGACATAATTATAATTTTTAGATCTGGGCGATTAGTTTTTTGGAGTTTTTTTATGAGGCCAAGCGCAAGGTCGCTCATTAGATTGCGTTCATGAAATTCATCAAACAACACCGCCCCGATTTTCTTTAGTTGAGGCTCATTCTGTAAACGACGTAGTAAAACTCCTTCAGTAATGAATTCAATCATTGTTGTTGGATTTGTATGGTTCTCGAAACGCACCTGATATCCGACTTCCTCACCCATGTTGTTTGATCGTTCCCATGCTACTCTTCGGGCAAGAGATCTTGCGGCAACTCGGCGTGGCTGAAGTACAATAACCTTACTTTCGCCGCAGAGGACGTCGTCAACAACCATTTGCGGAACCTGTGTCGACTTTCCAGAGCCGGTTGGAGCCCCTATTACAAGGCAATTATGAACTGCCAATGAGTCTATTATTTCCCCGTGTATATCCCAAATGGGGAGTTTTTGATTCATTTGNTAATGTGTTTTGCTAATCGATCGGTTTATGGANTAGGTGGATTTATAGAAGAACTATCCCCAAGAATTAGCCAAACNAAAAAGGTGAAAAGCGTAAGAATACACATTATTCCGCTTGGTATGAATGTTCCGCTGCGGATGTATTTTGTTCCAAAAAGAATCAGTAATACCGCAAGTAGTATACTNGCGAGACTTGATGGTAATATTTTTAAACCAACTAGAATCAGTGGTAGAGCAGAAATTGAAGATGCGATAATGGATGCTTTGCTTTTAGCTTTAATATAGCCCATTAGACCNCCGGCGATCAGCAAAAGAATGTATATCCATAGGATGGTAATTTTTAATGTTAAATATCCAGAGAGCATGTCGTTGAGAAGTTGAAGCAAGTTTTCAAAATACGCCATCAGTAAACAGTGGAATGGCTAAATTTTTTTATTATTATATTGGAAAGAATCGGATTATAGCAGGTGTCCTAGTTTTTCACGCTTTGTTTTTAGGTATTTTTTGTTGTGCTTATTTGCTTTTACACGTATCGGAACTTGCTGAACTATCTCCAGCCCGTATCCTTCTAGGCCAACTATCTTTTTTGGATTGTTTGTAAGAAGTTTGATTTTCTTTATGCCTAAATCAGCGAGTATTTGTGCTCCTATTCCATACTCACGCAGGTCCATTGGAAATCCGAGTTTTTCGTTAGCTTCAACTGTGTCGTATCCGTCTTGTTGTAGTTTGTAGGCCTTGATTTTTGGAGCGAGCCCAATGCCTCTGCCTTCTTGCCTCATGTATAGAATAACTCCATGTCCCGCATCGCTTACTTGTTTCATGGCTTGTTGTAATTGAGGGCCACAATCACATCGTCGCGACCTGAAAACATCTCCAGTTAGGCATTCACTGTGAACACGCACAAGTGTACGACGTTGTTTGTTCATCTTCCCCTTAACTAGTGCAAGATGGTGTTCGCCGTCTAAGTTGGACCGGTACAAATGTAGTTCAAATTCCCCAAAATCGGTTGGCATTTTAATAACTTCCTCTAAAGCTATTAGCCTTTCCCGTTTACGCCGGAACTCGATCAACTGTGCAATAGAACAAAGTTTTAGTTTATGTTTTGTTGCGAACTTTCGTAGTTCAGGTAGCCTCGCCATTGAGCCGTCCTCGCTCATGATTTCGCAAATGACTCCTATCGGTCTGCAGCCTGCTAATTGAGCGAGATCAACTGCAGCTTCGGTGTGACCGGCTCGCTGCAAAACACCACCGGCTTTAGCTCGAAGAGGGAAAATATGTCCAGGTTGGACCAAGTCTTTCGGAATTGAAGTTGGATTAGCCAGAGTTTTGATCGTTTTAGCCCGATCGGCTGCACTTATACCGGTTGTTATGCCATTGGCGGCATCAACACTAATCTGGAAATCAGTTCTATGGCTTTCACGGTTATTTAGCACCATTCGCTCAATGCCCAGCTGTTGTAGTCNCTCGGGCACGGTAGGGGCGCAGATTAGTCCCCGACCAAACTTAGCCATAAAATTCACAGNCTTNGCAGTGGCTTTCTCACCTGCCATAATTAGGTCTCCTTCATTTTCGCGATCGGCATCGTCCACTACGACGACCATTTTACCACGAGCGATGTCTTTTAACACCGATTCGATTGAACTAAACCTAGTTGAAATTCTCTTTGTTGGCATCAAACCTAAAATTACCGGGGGAAGTGTTACCCTTGGTTGGCTAGCTGGTCGAGATTCGAGGCAAATTTTTATTAAAATTGATCATATTGGAACTTGAATTTGTGTGTATGCAAGCTGCAAACTCTCGTAGTTAAATTTGCATTGTTAAAATGAATATAAAACAAAAATCGCTCTATTTTGCGCTTGGTTTAGTTTTTGTGACGTTTGCCTTTGCGCAAACACCGTCGACTCCACCAAAGCCAACAGTAAAACCAGATTTTCCCTCTTACACCACGGTGCTTAAAGGTTTTGTTCAGGTTATTTCAAGTATGGATAAAAAGGATAGCTTGTTTTCTATCTATACTCGAAAAAAAGACCAGCAAATGGTGGCNGCTCTACCGGTGGGTTATGAGTCTAAAAAGTTTTTCATAGCTACCACGGTGGCAAGTGGAGAGACTTATGCCGGGTTGCAAGCTGGAGAGAAATACGTTTATTTCAAANGGCTAGACAAACAATTNTTGATTATTGAGCCAAATTTGAGTGTGCGTTCAACAGGAGACTTAGAGTCTCGTGCCTCGGTGAAGCGCTTATTCACTGACCGAGTAGTGACTTCTGTTCCTATTTTAACAGTTTTNCCAAAAAATCGTCCAGTAATTGACATGGACGCATTGCTTGTTGGTTCAGCTTCAAAGTTTTTTGGTAGTAAAGGAGCCGGATTTAATGCTCGTTTGGCGCAGATTAAAACTGCAAAAGCTTTTCCAAGTAATGTGGAGTTAGCTTTTACGGCGCCAACCGGCAATGGTGTGCTTAAGACTTTGCATTATTCGATTAGCTCAATTACTCCAAGTAAAACCTACAAGCCTCGGCTGGCTGATCAAAGAGTAGGGTATTTTACTACNAGTTACTCTGATCTGGGCAAGTATACTGATGAACAGAAAAAAGTTCGTTACATTAACCGNTGGCACCTCGAGAAGGCAGACCCGAAATTAAAAGTTAGCCCGGTGAAGAATCCGATTATTTTCTACATTGAGCATACAGCACCAATTCGTTATCGGAGATGGGTAAGAGAAGGGGTTTTGATGTGGAATAAGGCTTATGAAAAGATAGGTTTNGCTGATGCAATAGAAGTTTACTATCAGGATGCTGTTACTGGTGCGCATATGGAGAAAGACCCAGAAGATGCTCGCTATAATTTNATACGTTGGTTGAATAATGATGTAGGTACGGCAATTGGTCCTTCAAGGGTAAATCCTTTAACCGGACAGATACTCGATGCTGATATTATTNTGACCGATGGTTGGATTCGTCACTATTGGAAGCAATTCAATGAAATATTGCCTGAGATTGCGATGGAAGGCTTTGCCCCTGAGACTTTGGCTTGGTTGAAGAGCCANCCTAATTGGGANCCTCGTGTGCGCTTGGCGCATCCTTCNCAGCGAGGCTCCATCCGAGCCCGACTTGCNGCTTTAGGGGCTGAGGCTTATGGCGGACACGCATTAACAAAGGCTGATCCNGAACTAATTGGAGACAACGAGTATGACGGGTTACATGGTAGAATCAGTCAAGTGAATGGATTTTGTCGAGCTGCGGATTGCAAGTCGCTTGACTTGGCTGCTATGCGTCTGGAATTGGAACTCGCCCGTGAGGAACTCGAAAGTGCGAAAGATGGAGACAAGAGTGATAACGAAACAGGAAAAAAACCTGAAGTATTGATTGATGGGGTTCCTGAATGGTTTGTAGGGCCTTTGATTGCAGAGTTAGTTGCTCATGAAGTTGGTCATACATTAGGTTTGCGACACAATTTTAAGGCTTCCAGTATTTATGATCTTGAAAAAATAAATAGTGATGAACTTAAGGGTAAAGAAACATTAGCAGGGTCTGTGATGGACTACTTGCCAATCAATATGTATAAGGGCATCGGTAAAAAGCAGGGTGACTATACAATGATTGGAATCGGCCCATATGATCATTGGGCTATTGAGTATGGTTATTCGATTTTAAAATCTGAGAAAGATTTGAAAAAAATATTAGATCGTGTTTCAGATCCAAAACTTCAATTTGCTACAGATGAGGATACGATAGGGCCAGATCCGTTTGCTAGGCGTTATGACTTTGCTGCTAACCCAATTCAGTATGCTCGGAGTCAAATGAATATTGTGAATCATCATCGTGAGCGATTACTTGATAAATTTGTTAAAGACGGACAGAGCTGGGCTAAGGCACGTTACGGCTATCAACTTACATTATCATTGCAAGCTCGAGCTTTAAGTATGATGGGAAATTGGATAGGGGGTTCCTTTGTAAATCGAGATAAAAAGGGTGATCCTGGGAATCGTTATCCAGTGACGCCTGTTCCGGCTAAACTTCAGAGAGAGTCTCTTGACTTTGTCTTGGAGAATTCTTTTAAGGATAAAGTATTTGGATTGAATACAGAGTTACTCCGCCGCATGGGTAGCGACCGGTGGATTGATAATTTATCTCGTTCAATGGATAATGCTACATGGCCTATTCATGAGAAGGTGATGGGCATACAGGCATCAACGCTNACTATGATTCTAAATCCGACCACACTTGGTCGGGTTTATGATAACGAATTTCTAGTTGAATCAGAAAAAGATGCTCTAACTTTACCAGAGATACTAAATAAGNTTGATGGTGCTATATGGNCCGAATTGAACTCTCCAGCCAAGGGTGATTATTCGGCTCGAAATCCAATGATTTCTAGCTTGCGACGTAATTTACAACGTGAGTATCTCGAGCGATTAGTTAGCCTTAGTATGCCGGGCAATTTGCGAGGTGCATCTTCCCGCCCATTGGCAAATTTGGCTTCACAGCAACTTCGAGATTTAGCCAAGAGAATAGACCAAGTGCAAAAAATTGAAGGTATAAAGGTTGACCCTTATTCTTCAGCACATCTTTCTGANGCAGGTGAATTAATTAAGAAAACCCTAAATGCGGGTATAGTTTACGGAAGCTCAAAGATTTAAAATTAAGAGTGATCTTTTGTTGTAGGGAATAGTTTCACCTACGAAGTCGCTGTCACTTACTGCCANTTGGTGATTCTATTATGGCAGTTGCGGTAGCGTGTTTATTGGTGTGGCTTAAGGTTATTTGAATTTTTTCAGATCCAATTTTGTCCATTAGAATTTGGGCCTTGCCGTGAAGTTTCACGTTAGGNTTTCCAGTCTCTTCGCGAATAATTTCCATATCGTGCCAGCCAAGCTTCTCTCCGATGCCGAACCCAAAGGCTTTTGCTATAGCTTCCTTTGCAGCAAATCTGCCTGCAATATAAGGAGCAGGATCTGTGTAATTAAGACAGTATTCCTGTTCGGCTGAAAGCAGTATTCTCTTTAGGAATTTTTCTCCAAATTTATTACAAAATTCGCGAATGCGATCGACTTCAACAATGTCTGTTCCTATGCCAAAGATCATTCTGTATAGTATCCAGCCATTTNTGTAAGCATTTCTTTAGTTGCTTGGCCGAGCCCGACAGTGATGGCACGGCTTATAATACTATGGCCAATATTAAGTTCTTTGAGGTGGGGTACAGAAAATAGTCCTTGCACATTTTGGTAATTGATTCCATGCCCTGCATTAACTATTAGCCCTAGCTCTTTGGCTTGTGCTGCAGCTACTGTTAGCCGTTCAATTTCAACTGAGTTTTTGCGCTTGTCNGCANAAGATTCAGCAAAAGCCCCGGTATGCAGTTCGATCATGGGNCATCCTGTTTGAGNAGTAGCTTTAATTTGTTCCAAATCANGGTCAATAAANAGGCTTACTTCAATCCCAGNTTGGCTAAGTTTTTCATTTGTAGCTTTAATGCTTTCGATTTGGTTGGTTACGTCGAGCCCTCCTTCAGTAGTGACTTCATTACGATTTTCCGGGACAAGACAAACAGCTTCTGGTTTAAGCTTAGTTGCGATGTTTACCATTTCTTCAGTATTAGCCATTTCAAAGTTAAGACGAGTTTTAACGGCATCTCGAATGGCCCAAATATCTCGATCTTGAATGTGGCGACGATCTTCTCGAAGATGTGCCGTGATGCCATGAGCTCCAGCCGCTTCAGTTAACTTGATGGCTTCAATGGGGGATGGTTCTCCATGAAGTTGGCCGCGGTAACGTGCTTCCCTTACCGTTGTTACGTGGTCAATGTTTACCCCGAGTTTCAGCATAATTGAAATTACTTTTGAACAGAGGGTTTTTTCTTTAATCGCGTTGGCTTAGTCTTGATCGTTTCGTTTGGTTTTGGCCATTCTAAAGTGAGTTTTGGAAACTGCGGATTATCGAGCCAGCGTGTGGCTAGTGCAATTTCGAGAGCAGATAGACCAAGTTGGGATTTGCGAGTTATGGTTAATTTATTTGAGCTGAAAGTAGCGTCGGTAATGGTATTACCTAACTTTGAATATAGTGAGGTTAAGAAAGATATTCCTTTTGTTTTGTTTACTAGTTGTTCCCGACGATCTGATAGAATGGCAGCAAACTGAATAAGAAGATTCCATTTTGCAAGTCGCTGACCGGTAATTTCCCAATTATAGTAAATTAGATCCTGCTTGTTGATAAATTCACTAATTAGCTCCTTAGGGATTGGTTTTTTTATAGGATCTGGTGGAAATACCCCGCCTACTATGTATCCTTTATCATTTGAGTTTGCCTTTGTGAGATAGGGGGCGAAAAGTGGTACGTTGCCCCAAGTCACAGAAGGTTTTTTTGGATCATGAACTACGTCTCCAATATAATTCTCTCCGTCACTACCTTTTTTCTTAAAATCGCCAATTCGTTTTGCAAGCGTAGCAATTTCCTTTTTGGGATCAGCGACCTTAATCGAGAAAAATGATTGAAACTTTGTGCGACTTTGAGACCAGGCAAAGAATTGATTGTTAATAGGCTTGAGATGGAGAGGTTCTAAAACCTCTTGAGCTATAGATAGTCCAATCCCTCGGGCAGCGGTGAAGCTTGCTAAGGGCTCGGTGATAGTCTTGGTTGGTATTTCCCATTTCTCGATTTTACTTGAAATCTCATTATTAAATTCGACAACCGCTTTTGTAAAAAAATTATCTTTCTTTAATTGGGATGAAATTCGAATCAAGCTAGCCTCAATTGGAAGTTGATTCTTTATTGCTTCAGGCAAGTGTGAGGATTGAAGTTCAATTAACAGATCGTTTTCAGTGTCAGCTGGAACAGCACGACCTTCATTAAATATTTTTCGAGCTGCCTGCTTAAGAGGTTTAAAGGTTTCTTTTCCAATTCCAACTAGCATCCAACCATTTACGTAACCAAAGCCTAGGCTTCGTCCTTCTTTAAAGTCTACTTTATACCCAGTGGTTCCCGCTTGTTCTTGTTCTTGTAATGTTGCTCCTGCGAGTTTAGCGACCTGTTTAAGTTGTTTTATCCATTCCTTGCCTCTTGTATTGCTCATTGTGGCCATCAAAGAAATATTTGGACCGTTATCGCCTTCTGTAATTTTTAGAACTGTTTCGCCTAAGCCCAGATCGGAGAGGATAAACTTGAACTGGGAACTATTTGCTCCAGAGAGAGTTGCGATGTGTTTTGCTAATTTGCCATACACTTCAGTTCGAAACTCTCGTGTTTCCTTTTGGTTCCATATCGCTTTGAGAGTTTTTGCATCCTCACGCTT
>PAOJ01000071.1 GCA_002708005.1 Verrucomicrobiales bacterium
AGGCAGAACCTCCAAACCGCATTCAAACCTTTTCAAAGAAGATTATTTCTTCTTTTTGCGCGTTGCCTTCTTTTTAGCAGGCTTTTTAGCTGCTTTTTTCTTGGCAGGTGCCTTTTTCTTAGCAGCTTTTTTCTTCACNGCNTTTTTCTTGGCAGGTGCCTTTTTCTTAGCTGCTTTTTTCTTCACAGCCTTTTTCTTGGCAGGTGCCTTTTTCTTGGCTGCTTTCTTCTTCACCGCCTTTTTCTTGGCAGGTGCCTTTTTCTTAGCTGCTTTCTTCACCGCCTTTTTCTTGGCAGGTGCTTTTTTAGCAGCTTTTCTTTTAGCTTTCTTTTTTGCGGCCATTTGTTCTTTTCACCTCCTTAATTTGGAACACTTTCAACNTGGTCAAAAGTGTTTACCAAAGGTTGAACCTATGGTTAAAAGTATAACGCCANNTGTGGTGTTTACTTCTTGGGAAGGTGACATTACTTAAATTATTTTTTTTGACAACAGGTTTTTTATAAAAAAACAATTTTTTTTTTTACAAAAAATTTCTAAATTTTTAGAGAGTAAAGTTAACGTGATGGCCAATTCAAATGTCTATGTAAAAAGTCGTATGTTTTTTTTCCATTAATTGTGTGTGGCCCATCGAACCATTCTATCTCGCATCGATTTTTTAATTTTAATTTTCCCTGATAAAGAAAACGTACCTTTGCAAATTCCCANCCAACGGTTTCGTCAGAGGAAACGCCATCANAATGTCCACGCTCAACCATAAATGGTCGAGGCGCAATTAGNCCGGCCATTTCGGCATAGTTAAATGTACTNCCTAANTCCCATTCAAAAATTTCGTATTCTCCGCTATTAACATAGCTGTAGGGATTTCTAGTTGAGGCGTTTTTGTCGACCCATTCGTTAAAGTCAGCTGAACAAATTGATAGACAATAGTCAGTGACCACCGGCGGGACACGCATTGCNGTTTTACCTCCATAGCTAAGTCCGTAAAAAGCAATTCGTTTTTCGTCAACAAAATCAAGGGTCTTAAGCCAATCTACAATTTGCTGATGTTGTGGAATAATTACAGAGAATAGTGTCTTTTTTAGAGGGTTGGCTTTTCGCTGAAGGGTGCGAAATCGATCCTGAAAGATGTATAAGTTTTGAGGAGAAAATGTAATGAATCCTCGATCTGCAAGTTTAGCTGCAAAGTCGTGATAAGCATGGTGGTCCCCTTGAATAATGTCCTGAGGGCGACCTTCTAGTCCGTGTTGGCAGACGACAACGGGTCTGCGCTCATTTGCCTTCAAATCTCGAGGCAGTAAAAGCACCCCATAGGCAATGACATTAGGAAACACATCCAAAACAATTTCGTGGCCAANCCATTTTTTTGTATTGTAAATCTTCCGGCTACGCGCGTTTAAAGGTAGTCTATCATATTTGAACCTTCCGATTACATCATTGTAAAATTGCTCNCGATATTTTTTGTTGGAGGCTTCGAATTTGACCAATGAAGAAGTGTCGGGTTGATAGAATTTTTTTCTTACGTATGGACTCTCTCTAAGTAGCCACTGTGTATGTCTATCTAGTTCATGGAATTGTTTTGCATGTCTTTTAGTTGGGTCAAAGTTTTTATTTTTGTTCAATATGATATTCCTCTGTATTTTTTTAAGTGAATAATCGGGAACAAGTGATTTTAGAAAGTGACTTAGTGCCCTGTCGCCTAANGGGTTTTGATCGTCATCAATTAAATAGAATTTTGCTGGCGGGTTAAGTTTGCTGACGATTTGCTCTGCTCGGAAGAATTCTTTTTTTACCGAGTCTAAGGNGGGAGTGATAACACGTGCAGGGGCACCGCGGCCTCCTGGGTAGGATTTTTTCGGCCCTATTGCTGCGTCTATAATTAAAGTTCGTGGAGCAATCAGAGATGCTAGCTCTGCATCGCCAAATTGTTCAAGTAACCCGAAAATATTTCGGTCTATGGGTTCCTGCCAAATNTTTTGTCTAGAGTCAAAATACCCACTCACACATGCTGAATTGATTCTTGTATCGATGGCGGCTGCATATTGGGTAATCAACCCTCCTTCGCCCCACCCAATCATTCCGATTGGTTCATCAGGCCATTTTTTTTCAAACCAATCAACTAATGCTAATGATTTTTGAATTTCGTAGCCTATAAGTTGACGCCCTAATTCAAAAGCCGAGCGGTANAGAAATTCACGATTAGTCAGTTTGTTGATTTTTTCCTGTCTGTTGATTAGGAGAGGAACTACTACCCTGCATCCACTTTCAGCTAATCTACGAGCAAATTGTAATTCGGGAATCAAGTCTGATTGAAGCCCAGAAATTTGTTCGGGTGATTGGGCCGAGTCTGGAATCGCCACTATGTTTGCTATCACCTTGCTTTCGGATTGAGTTGGTTCCAGCAATAGGCCTGTGCCGTTGACATCCCCGAATGCAGGCCAGCTAACGGCATAGATATTGATTTGATCTGTCCGGCCAACAAGTGGAGGGGTATCTGTCGTGCTTTCAAAACTAAGCCCTTTAAATCCAATCCGCTTATCTCGTAACCCTAGAACATGAGCTAATCTATCGCGGTTAGGCTTAATTGATTTTACATAGTCTTTGTGCGAGCTGAAATCTCGACTCCAATATGCTTCTCTTTTATTGACTGAAGTTGATAATTCATTCAGTAGGAATTTGTCTACACCTTCCACGAGATGAGACGCAATATCGCCTTCTAAAGTTAGAGTCTTAGTATTTAGCTTTGGTTGAGCTTGAATTGTAAGGTTCCAGATAATTACAAATCCAACAGNAAGAACCCATTTTATTTTCATGATTGTATGCCTGATTGTAGACTTGGCCAATATGTTGTCGAGTAGGAATCTGTTAAAATAATAATGCAAATAAACCTACGATAACATTTACATAAATGGCTGCGAGTAGATCGTCTATGGTGACGCCCCATCCCTTTGGTAGTGTCTGGCTTTGACCTACCGGCCATGGCTTNGCAATATCAAAAATGCGAAAGAGAAAAATAATGCCAAGTGTCAGCATCATATTTTCAGGACTAAAAAAATATGACCACTCGGGCATTTTTTCAGTACTAAAATATATTGCTGTTACCCAACCAGAAAAGCACACTGGCACAGCAATAATTTCATCTATTACAACCGAACCTGGATCCCGCTGTTCTAAAATGATTTCAGCCTTAGTGCAAAAATAAACCGATGCTATAGAAGTCGCTAGCATCATAAGCACAAAGAAAGGAAGACTTTTTGGTAACAGCAACAAAATTAGCAATGGAAGACCAAGAAAGGTGCCGATTGTTCCTGGTGCTTTTGGAGAGAGTCCTGTTCCTAAGCCTTGTGCAATAAACAGTATTACCCGATTCATATTAGCAGTCTTTTAAATAGACTTCGCGGTTCTTCCAGAGGTATAGGATTCCAGAGTAGGCGGTGAGCGCAACAGCAGCCCATATAGAGATTTCTGCTACCCACCATGACCAAGNATGTCCTGCGACTTCCAAGCTGAAAATTTTACCAAAAGCCCCCCAATCTGCATAGCTGTTGTAAATCAGCAGCGAAATAATAGCTGTGATTTGGGTAATGGTTTTGTTTTTCCCCTGTCTTTCAGCTGCGAGCACTTGATTTTTACTGGCTGCCAATAGCCGAAGTCCAGTGATGGCTAGTTCGCGAGAGACGATAATAACCACCATCCATGCCTTCATCCATCCAAGCTCAATGAACCCAATAAATGCTGAACAAATTAATACTTTGTCAGCTAAAGGATCCATTAACTTTCCAAAGTCTGTGATTAATCCGCGCTTTCGGGCAAGAGATCCGTCAAGGAAATCGGTAATGCTTGCAATGACAAAGATCCCTAGAGCTAGGGTAAAGTGAAATGGAAACTCAACAATCAAGGCAACCAGAAAAAAGACCGTCATGACAATGCGGCTTATGGTAAGTTTATTAGGAAGATTCATAAGCTATTATCCAAATTTATATAATTGGTTCTGCTATTAAATCGTAATCGGTATGTCCAATAATCTTAACATTGGCAAATTCTCCGATAGGTAGACAGCCCTTGATGAGCACTCGACCATCAATATCTGGCGCATCAACTTCACCTCGTGCAATCAGGTAGTCCCCAAGATCGATTTTGTTTTCACTATTCTCTGATCGGATCAACCCATGTTCCCAAGAATTTAAGTCTGCTTGGTTGATCTCTTTTTCATTAGCCTTTTTTTCTACGAGNACTTTTAATGTTTTGCCTACCTGTGAAGCGGCAATTTCTTGGCTAATTTGCAACTGAGTTGCCATTGCTTTTTCACGGCGATGCTCCTTTTGTTTCTCAGTTAATTGGCTTTTCATCATGCCCGCCTTTGTTCCATCTTCTTTGGAGAAGGTAAACACACCGAGCCGCTCAAATCGTATTTCGCGCATAAAATTCAGAAGCGATTCGAAATACTCCTCCGTTTCTCCAGGAAAGCCGACTATGAAAGTAGTTCGAATCGCAATATTCGGGATGCCTTTTCGAATGCGTTTAATCAAATCTCGTATGTATTGCCCACTTGTCTCTCTGCGCATTCGCTCGAGCATTGAATCGTGAATATGCTGTAAAGGCATGTCCACATATTTGACGACCTTGTCACATTCCGCTATGGCTGAAATTATTTCCTCTGTCCAGTGTGCAGGATGAGTATAAAGGATGCGGATCCAAAAATCGCCTTCGATCGTGTTAAGCTCACGAATCAGACTGGCAAGAGTTGAAGCATCTACTGGCAGATCGTTCGAAGCTGCTGTAAAACGTTCTGGTGAAGCGATATTGACCTTATTATTTTTTCTAAGATCAAGGCCATAGTAGGTTGAGTCTTGAGAGATTAAATTTAGTTCCTTAACCCCATCGGCTACTAGTTGTCTTGCTTCCTTGATAATGTCTATTTGCTGCCGGCTTCGATGTGATCCTCGCATTCTAGGTATAATGCAAAAACTGCAGGGATGATTGCATCCCTCTGCAATTTTAACGTAAGCAAAATGTTTTGGTGTTAGTCTAAAACGAGGAGTTTCGAACTTAGGAATATAGTCTGGACGAGAATGAATTTCTACAAGTGGCTGGCCAAAAATATTTGGTTCTTCATTAGTGTTGTCCTTGAGGGCAACTTGGTCGTTTACAGGATCTTTTTCCTCTTCATCGATTTCAGCAGAGTCTCTATCTTGTTGTGGTATAGCTTCAGTAACTCTTGAACTGCGATTTCTAACAGCCTTTCGCACAATGCTTCCGACTTCTTCTACCTGATCTATTCCCATGAATGCATCAACTTCTGGCATCAATTTGGGAAGTTCTTTGCGATAGCGTTGGGAAAGGCACCCAGACACTATTACCGCCTGGCCAGTATTTGCATGTTCACGAAAATCAGTGGATTCTAAAATTGTATCAACGCTCTCTTCTTGTGCAGCATCAATAAATGAACAGGTGTTTACTATGAGTGCATCTGCTTCGCCGTTTTCGTTTGTGATTTGAAAGCCTTGTTTAAGCAAAGAACCCATCATCACTTCTGCATCGACAAGATTTTTTGCACATCCAAGTGAGATCATGCCCACCTTTAATGGCTCATTTTTATTTTCTAGAACACTCACGCGCTGAAGAAACTAAAGACAACTTTGAAAAAAATGAAGCAGTTGTTTATAGGCTGGTAAGGAATCTGTTTTGGCTTGGATATGTTTTTTGATATTACTTCTAAGTTTGTTGCCGTCTGCAAACCATTTTAAGGAGGTGGAAAAATCATCTAATGATTCTGCTAATTTGCCGTTTATTCCATCATCAATAATTTCATTATAACCAGATATATTGTATGAAAGCACAGGGATCCCGAGACTGTTTGCTTCTCTAGGCGTATAAGCGTAGGTCTCGCCCCATTGACTGGTGCTAATGAATAAATCTACATTAGCATAGGCAGCGGGCATGGTTTCNCGATCGATATGCCCATGAAAGTAGACATTGGAGTGTTCTGCTGCTGATAATAAAATCTTCTCTTTTAATTCTCCATTNCCACATATGTGCCATGCGATTTTTTTGTTATGTGTGCGATTGACTATATCTATTAGNTCGCAAAGTTGGGTGATGCCTTTTTGTTCTGTCAAACGGCCAGCCCACAGAACGTTGTAATGACTAGAATCTAAATCAAATGGTCTTTTTAATTCGTTTGCGCGTGCAGCATATCCGATTGCATCGAATGGATTTGNCACCTTTTTAACAGGGTGATGCTTAAATTGCTCTTTGATTGCCTGAGTATCATTTTTCGAAATTGTATGAAATCCAGTGGCTCGTTTAGCTAGATGGGTATAGATTGGAGAGCTATATAGTATATTATGTAATCGGCTGTGAAAGGTGCTAGCGCCAATGTATCGGTGNGGACAGTGGCAGCCGAAAATGACTGGAGGGATACGATGATAGCCGACTAAATATTGGAAGAGAAAGGCCTCTGTAATTTCATTTCGGCTGTATATAANATCATACTTTCTAAGAGTTTTTGTTAATTCAATAAAATTGGCGCATTTNAGATAGTCCGCTTTATCGAGACGAGTCTCTATTGACTTCCGAGATTCACGATAAAGTGTTGATTGGTTGAATTTTCTTAGAAAATAGAATGAGTGTAGCTTGTTGTAACGAANGTTAAATGCGTCATCCATTGTCACGCAGTCAGCNTGGATACCTTTTAGTCCGGATAGATGCTTGGCTGTCTGAATNCAAAAATGTTCCATTCCGCCAGCGGTTTCAAGNTGAACGGTATTGAAGATAGCGATTCGCATCAACTGGATTTAGTTTTTTTATTGTTGTGTTTGTCAGGGGTGGCTTTGACTTGCTTGCGCCCTTTAATTTTAGTGACTGTGCCTGTTTTAAGATACTTTTCAGTCAAATTTTTCAATAATTTGTCGCGTTTGTCGTAAAGTCTTTTAGCTCTGCGCGGACGGTTTCGAGTAAGTAAATAAGCTGTAAGTAGTGGTAGTGCAACAGTGGAATCTACGTAGGCAACAACGCAGTCTGGTAGCGTTGCAGGATCAACTTTGCCCCAGCTTACAGCTTCTGCAGGGGTTGCTCCACTTAGCCCCCCTGTATCGGGCCGCGCGTCCGTAATTTGCAAAAAGTAGTCGTGGCCTCTTTCTTCAATGCCCATTACTTCCTGAATTTGTGGTTCAGTCTGAAGGATAAAATTTTTAGGTGATCCTCCGCCGAGTATAAAAACTGATGATGAAAGGCCACGGGACTTAGCATCATACACGATTGCAGTTGTTTGATTAACATCACGATTGGGATCGATCGTTAAAGACGAATCTCTCAGTGCCATTGCCGCTACGTTCATTCCAATTGAACTATCACCTGGACTGCTAGTAAATATTGGGATGCCACACTCATATGCTGTTGCAAGTACTGAGCTATCCTTAAGTTTTAATTTCTTGCCGCGCTCATAAACGTATTTACCTAAGAGGTGATGAAACTCATCACTTCCCATAGGTTTTTGGAATTCCGNNCCNCCGATCGCTTGTCTTACAAAAGCGTCTGTATCCAGTAAAACGTCATAGTCGAATAAAACATCGTAGATCCGAATCACCGAATGTTCACGTAACTCGAGATCGTTTAGGAATGGAGAGCCTGCGAAGAGATTCATATCCAATCCGTAATGCAGGTCATGATAGAGATTTGCTCCAGTGGATACGATCCAATCAATGAATCCGGCTTTCATCAAAGGGATAAGGCAGGACTTGCCTAGACCAGCAGGCGTAAGAGCCCCTGTTAGGGTGACTCCAACCGTACCGTTTCTAGGTAACATTTTTTTGCTGATCAACTGAGCAGCTTCTCTTAATCGGCCTCCATTATAGGCCATAAATGTCTTGTCAATCAGATCTGCGGCCGAGATGTCACGCCCGATTCCCANTGGATTCAGACGAGGGTAATTCGCGAACCTCTTCGATCCAGATTTATGTTTTGCCCCCATACCCCAAAGCGTCCACACCTAATCCAATGGTTGCAATCGCATTTTTACGAATTGCCGATCGNGCCTAGTTCCTTTTTTATTCGGGAAGCGTGAAAATTGTTATACTTGATGCTTACACAGCTAACCCTGGAGATCTTGACTGGCAAGTCTTTAAGGACCTTGGCCAATTGCAAACTTATGACCGTACTTCGGNGGATGCTGTCATTNAAAATGCCGCTGAGGCTGAGATTGTTCTCACTAACAAAACTNTCATTACTGCTGAGACTATTAGTAGTCTGCCTAATCTTCGCTACATAGGTGTTTTGGCTACGGGTTACAACGTTGTTGATCTTGCNGCTGCCGGAATGAGAGGAGTCCCTGTGACTAATATTCCGGCATATTCCACACCAGCTGTTGCNCAAATGGTTTTTGCTCATGTGCTAAACCTTACTCAGCACGTTGCGATGCATGCTGAGAGTGTTCGCAATGGCGAATGGTCCGATTGCTCTGATTTTTGTTTTTGGAACGCCCCTTTGACAGAGCTTAAGGGACAAACTTTTGGCATAATTGGTCTTGGGCAAATCGGAAAGGAAACAGCTGCCATAGCTAGTGCTTTTGGAATGCGAGTAATCGCTTACAATCATCGGACGCCGCGTGAATTATCAAATGACATTGAGATGGTTGATTTAGATGAGGTGTTTGCAAAAAGCGATGTGATTAGCCTGCACTGTCCGTTGACTAAGGAAAATCATCATCTCGTAAATNCTAAACGACTTACTGAGATGAAACGTAGTGCTATTCTGATTAATACAGCACGTGGCCCGCTAGTTGATACAAAGGCGTTGGCTAAGGCATTGCAAGAGGGAGAAATAGCTGGAGCTGGATTGGATGTGATGGAAACGGAGCCGCCTATTGCTGGCCATCCTCTTTTTTCAGCCCCCAATTGTCATATTACGCCTCACATAGGATGGGCTGCGCAGGCTGCGAGGCGGCGCTTAATTAAAATTGCAGCACAGAATGTGAAAGCTTTCCTAGTAGGGGCTCCTGAGAATGTTGTAAATCANGATAAGTTAGTTTGATTAAATTAGGAGTTAGTTATCCAAATTAATGTNCCACNTGGTATTAGATTATAAAAAGGAATTAGATCGCTAGCACTCATGTGGAGGCAGCCTCTTGAGGCGGGCTTACCTAGCGTTGATTCATTCCCTACACCATGTATGTAAACATATCTTGCATGTGTNTCGACTTTGCCCCCTCTGTTTAATCCTGGCTCCAAGCCTTCAAGCCATAGAATTCTGTGTGCGATTGCGGCATTTGGTTCCTCTTCAATTGTCCCAACTACTTTTCGCCCCTTAAATACCATTCCAGCTGGAAGGTCATCACCAAATTTTTCGGCAATTCGATGTAAGCCAAGTGGTGTCTTTTCTGATCCTGATTCCTGTCCAACGCCGAAACGAGAAGTTGATATTACAATTTGTTGTTCTTCTGAAAATGACCATTCTCTTTTCCGGTTTAATACAGTTAGGCGTTGATTCGCTACGCTTGCTATAAGTAAAATAGAAGTGGGGGAAACATTCTGTTTTTCGCACGCTTNCCGAATTGTATGAAGCAGNCTCTGGTTCATTCGAGAGACTTAAAAAGTACTTTTGAATTACGGCCGCTAGCATTAGCTGAAGCTTGTCTTGATTGAGGTAATTCTGATAGTTCCCCTTCCACAAAANTCGCTTTTAATTGAAACCATTTAAACGTTTGNGTAGAGAGCACGAAGAGTTTGTTTAAACCGTTTTCTTTAGCCAACTTTTCGGCATAATCAACAAGCTTACTTCCGATCCCTTGGTTTTCATGNGCCGGGCTGACACAAACAGAACCAAGTTCGCCAATTTTGTTTTCACTTAAAATGGAAAGTGAGAAGCATCCCACAGGATTTCCATCTATTTCAAAAAGGTGATATTCACCAATATTGGCCTCTATTTCAGAGAGGCTACGATCAGCAAGTTCAGCTGCTTCAACNGCATTCTTCGTCAATGCAATGATACTGCTTAAATCTATTTTTTTTGCCTGACGAATTTGTCGGTACTCATTGGCATANACTAGTGTTCCGATACCNGTATTTGAAAATACTTCAGCGAGTAGGCCTTCATGCACACTTCCGTTAATGAGATGNACTCTTGGGATCCCATCTCGGCATGCCGCTGCCGAGTTGCGTGCCTTTGCTAGTTGATCTGGTTGCAAACTTGCAGAATCTTTTTCTAAAATCTGATCCAATTCACCGTTCGGAATTTGCCTTATCACTTCGCCATTATGAATTAGACCATCATGGGTGGTTACATAAATCAATTTGGCGGCTTTAAGTTTNACGGCAACTTCTCTTGCGAGATCATCAGAGTTCAAGCGATAGGTNTTTCCTTCACGATCAAAACCTAATGGCGGTATCACAGGGATATTTCCCTGAGCTAACAACCCTTCCAAGTGTGCAAGGTCTATCCTTTCCGCCTTGCCGGCAAAAAAATAGTCATTGCCATCTATGATGCCTTTTGGGCGAGCGGTTACAGCATTGGTGGAGACACCACGAAGTTCGTTGGCTGTAAAACCTTCTAGAATTTCATGAGTTAGTCTGTTTGCTGCCGTCAGAGCCAGCTCAAGAGTAGTCTCATCTACGGGTGCTGTTCCATCAAGNTCAGACGGTTCTAAGTTACGCTGTAGCGCCATCGCTGCAATCTGGCTTGCAGCCCCGTGTACCAGCACAATGCGTATGTTTAGAGATCGAAGTACTGCAAAGTCTAGCAATAGGTTTGCGAAATTCTCATCGCTGACAATCGCGCCATCAATGCTGACTACGAAAATCTTTTCCCGAAACTTGGGAATATACTGAAGAATACCTCTTAAATCTGTCGGTTTCACCCTGCTCCTTTGTTGTTTGGCTAAGTCGCCGCACCTCCACAAATAAGAAAAGCGATTCTCTGTAGATTCAACCTATTTCTGTTCAAATATAAGTGCCGCGGTTTCGGCGCCCTTGGCTTCAGGCTTAAGAGGNAGGATTTTTGAGAAGATTAAAATTTGCATTAGCCCCAGTAAGGAAATAGCNGTTAAAAGAACACTCCATGTTTTAAGAGTTTCTTTTTCCGTGAACCCNCTAAGNCGCTGAACGACCCAGAAGCCACTATCATTCATCCAAGACAAAGTAATGGATCCAAAACCAATTGCTAAAAAGATGTAAAAAGGATGATAATCAAGNCCNCTNCCGTCTCCGATTACCGCTCCCATCAAACCTACACCGGTGATCATGGAGACTGTCGCAGACCCTTGCGCAATCCTTATTACAGCAGTGGCGCCCCATGCCAAAAGGATAAGTGAAATATTGAAGTTATTGGCCAATGCCTCAATTGTTTCTCCTATGCCGGCCAACCTAATCATACCGCCAAATGCTCCGCCAGCACCAGTGATCAAAATAATTATTCCGGCTGTTTGAAGTGGATCTTCTAAAGTTTTAGCTAATGTAGCCATCACTCCGTCCTGAAGGATACGGCTTTCGCGGATCATTTGTGTTGCTAGCGTGTAAATTGCAACAATTGCAGCTAACAACATGGCAATATTAGAGTCTCCAAAGAATTCCAAGTAACGAAATCCAGAGGTATTAGTAACACTTGCGCCAATTAGTTTAAGAATTGAAACTAGAGAAATTAGTACAACTGGTAGTGCAATAGGTAGTGTAGATAAAAATAAATTCGGCAGTTCCGAGTTTTTTTTGTCTACGATACTTTTGAGCTCGCTATTCGATGTTCCAGGCGTCTCGCGCAATGGTATATTGAATTTGGCATCGAAGCGTTTAGCCATATACAAAACCAATAATGCCGGGAGAATGCTGGCAAACAAACCGGCCATCATTGCAACCCCTAAATCGAGTTTGAGTCCATCAGCGATCATCAAAGGGCCTGGGGTAGGGGGAACCATAGAGTGAGTGATTGCTCCGGCTCCGGCCATCGCTATAACGTATAGCGTGTAACTTTTGCCCGTTCGTAGGCTTAGTGCTCGAGCTAGCGGGATTAGCAGAAAAAACACTGTGTCAAAAAATACCGGGATCGAGAGAAGAAATCCACTTAACAAAAGAACAAAGCCTGCGCGTTTTTCTCCGAAAAGATCCATAAGTGCTCTCACCACGCGATCCGCTGCACCACTCCCCAGCATACAAGTGCCTATAATAGCTGCTAGTGC
>PAOJ01000072.1 GCA_002708005.1 Verrucomicrobiales bacterium
CTGGCCGGACACCTCCATGTACTAAGGCAATTCTTGATGCTGAGATTAGTCGGGTTGTTTTTTCGACGGTTGATCCAAATTCTAGGCATGCTGGTAGAGCTTTGCGGCTACTTAAAAGTAAAGGAGTAGAGGTTGCATACGGTATACTTTCTGATCTATCTGCAGAATTAAATGCTGCTTTCAATCACTGGATAATAACCGGCTTGCCTTTTGTTACAGTTAAAGCAGCAATGACACTGGATGGTAAAATTGCCAGTGTTAGTGGAGAGTCTAAATGGATTACTGGATCTTTGGCTCGACGCGAAGGAATGAAACTCCGTCATGAGGTTGATGCTATTCTAGTTGGTGTTAAAACTATTTTAAATGACGACCCTGCGTTGACGCTGCGTGATGTTCGTCGACCTAAGCCAGAATGGCGCGGGCCTGATCTTAAAAGAATTGTACTAGATCCTCGTGCGCGTACACCACTTGATGCGAAAATTCTCAATGATGAAGGCGCGTCAACAACTACTATCATTGTTTCGCCAAATGCTTCAGTTACCCGTTTAACTAGGCTCGAAAAGAAATGCGCAGTAATGTCCTGCCCATTGAAAAAAGGTAAATTCGATTTAATGTATCTGCTCAAAAAACTAGGCAAACAAAATATCACAAACCTGCTTGTCGAAGGAGGAGGGGAAACTAATGCAGCGTTTATTGAATCCGGCTTTGTCAATCGAATTGCTTTTTTTTATGCCCCGAAAATTTTGGGTGGACGAGACGCGCGAACTGGCGTAGCTGGTGAAGGGTTACCATTGAAGCCTGGTTTCTTTTTAGAAAGAATACGCTGGAGAAATCTTGGGTCTGACCTGATGCTTACAGCACGCGTGATTCGCAAATAATAAATATGTTTACCGGATTAGTTGAGGAAACAGGTAAGATCATTGAGATAGCTCACAGTAGGGATTGTGTTATTATTACTGTCTCGTCAGATTTGTGCCTCGCTGGTTCTAAAATTGGTGATAGTATTGCTGTGAATGGGTGTTGTCTGACCATGACGAAATTATCTAAGCGAGGCAAATTTAAGGGGTTTGAGTTCAATCTGCTGCGTGAAACTTGGGATGTAACAAACCTGAAATCTCTGAGACGAGGATCATTGGTCAATCTTGAGCGTGCGTTAGTTTTGGGTCAGCGTATGGGGGGGCACTTTGTTACCGGTCATGTTGATGCTGTCGGCAAAATTCGTAAGTGGGAGAAGCAAGGGAAAGACTGGTTGCTTGATATTGATGTCCCGAAAAAACTGATGACGGGCTTTGTTCCAAAGGGTTCGATTGCAGTAGACGGAATAAGTCTTACAGTGGCCATTCTCCGCAAGCGCGGTTTTTCTGTATGGGCTATACCTCACACTCGGAAGATTACTAATCTTCGTAGTCGGAAGGTCGGAGATATGGTTAATCTTGAAACAGATCTATTAGGTAAATATGTTTTACGTAAGCTTGATACTTGACTATTAAGCTGATTTTTTCTGACGGTAACGGATGTAATCTCTTGGGACATCTAGTAGTCTTGCAGCTGCAGAGACATTTCCTTCTGATTGATCTATGGCATGTTGGATTATTTTGTCTATTGTGTCTTCCAATGAAAAACCTTTTTGTGGGAATTCGAATTCTTTGTTGAGCAATTCCTTTGTATTATAATCGTTAGAAATTTTTTTGTTGCCATTCGGCAGCGCAGCGAACTCCCATTTATCGCCTTCTTCAAATACAATAGCACGCTCGAGTTCGTGGTTAAGTTCGCGTACATTCCCTCGCCAAGTATGACCGAGTAGACGCGCTTTCCCTTCAGTACTTATTTCTTTTGGTTCAATGTGATGGCGGTGGCAGAGTTTTCCAATCAAATGCTTTGCTAGCTCAAAAATGTCGGTGCCACGTTCACGAAGTGGTGGAATTGATAGGCTAAATAAGCTTAGTCTTTGAAGAAGGTCATCGCGAAAATCTCCTTCTTCTGCAGCTTGTTCAAGGTTTCGATTGCTTGCGGCAATTATTCGTACATCAACTTCTATTTCACGGTTCCCTCCCAATCTTCTTATACGTCGATCCTCAATAGTTTTAAGTATTTTGGCTTGTATACCTAGAGAAAGGCTTGCCAATTCATCGAGAAATAGTGTCCCTCCCTTTGCCGCTTCAAATAGTCCCATTCTAGCTGATTTGGCATCAGTGAATGCTCCACGTTCATGTCCAAATAGTTCCGACTCAGCAAGATTCTCAGGTAGTGCAGGGCAGTTTACTTCAACCAATTGGCTGTCCTTTCGTGGTCCATTATGATGAAGCCAGCGGGCAATGCTTGTTTTTCCAGTGCCGGTTTCACCCTGAATCAAAACTGGTGAAAGATTCCTGCCGAGTCGTACGTCTGCGGCAGTTATTTTATCTAGTTGCGTACGAAAATCCGAAAGTGCGTCACCAAAGAAAAACTGTTCACCAGTTTTATTTGGATTACGACGTTCGTGTTCAATTAAGCGTGCAGATTGTCGGCTTGCCTTTGCTCTTTGCAATACCATTGGAAGGACGTATGGATCGATAGGTTTGAGCAGGTAATCTTGTGCTCCGTTCCGAATAGCTTCAACTGCACTTTTAACACCTCCTTCTGCAGTACAAACTAGTACAGCTGTATTAGGAGAGAAGATTCCTTCCTTCAATAAATCGGTTCCAAGCCCGTCGGGTAGGTTTATATCGAGAAGCGCAAAGTCAAAAGGAAGCGAGTCAATAATACGTCGCGCCTCATCAACTGTGCCTATGGCTGTTACATCGGCATCTTGTTGCTCTAGTACTGCCACTAATTGCTTACGTAAAAGCAACTCGTCTTCGAGTATCAATATACTTGCTCCATTCAAGGCCGAATTCGACATGCACTTAGTGTTGGTGAGCAGGGCCAATGTCGCCATAAAAAAATATTATTTAACGATGCCTATCCTTGTCCGGTGTAAATTTAGGCTATACGATCTTTTTTATACATTTTCTATTTATGAATCGTAAATGGATAACCGTCTTTTTGCTAGTATTGTTAGTCTGCTTTCCTGTTTACCAGCTGATTATAAGTTTAGTTGGTATGAATCGGACAATCATTATTGCCGGGGGTCCTGAGGGGGGATTGTATCACCCTATCGCCTTGAGTTTGAAAAATGCAATAATCCGGTCAGGTCGAAAAGNAGAAGTGTTGTCTACCGANGGNACTGTGGAAAANCTNCAGAAAATTGCCAAAGGAAAAGCTGACTTTGCTTTGGTTCAGCCAGGTGCTTATNAGGGGTTNGTAAGGTTTGAACCTCTTTTACTTATAGAGGAATCAANAAAGATAGATGTTCATTTACTCGATCGTGTTTCATTTGTGGCAAATCTTTATTCACAACCACTACATATTGCTATCAGAAAAGGTAGTGGGATNCAATCGCTCAAAGACTTGAAGGGGAAACGTATTAATCTTGGAGGTAAACTATCCGGTGATTATTCGATGTCTTGCCTTTTACTTGAATCGCTTGAGATCGAGAAAAGTGAATTGCATTCAAATTTTTCTTATTCNAAAATGATNGATTATTTTGAAAAAGATGAATTGGATGCAGCTTTTATTACCGTTGGCATGCAGGCTGATGTTTTTCATAATTTATCAAANCTAGGTAAAATTCGTTTTCTTAGTATTCCTAATAATGAAGCACTTGCTGCTATGCAACTTGAGTTGACGCCATATAAAGTCCCTCGAGGGATTTATCAGTTTGAAGGTAGTGCTATTCCTGTGAGCTCTATAAATACTGTAGCTACTGGGGCGCATTTAATTACGCGTGCAGATATGGGAAANAGTGTGGTTGAGAGAGTAGCACAAGAAGTGTTAAAGACTTCGTTTNTGAAGGAAAATAAACTCCAAGAATTATTTGATGAAGGAAAATCTTTTGCCAAATTAAAGCCATTTTTCCCTGTTCACGAAGGGGCTAGAAGGGTTTATGAGCCNGAAACTAGGTCTTTTTTTAGGCCGGATATAGTTGAAATGTGGGAAAACCTAAGGTCGTTTATTGTTTCGGTTTGNGTTGCTTTATTTTTTGGATACAAGTGGTTNCGTAAAAGACAGGATCGACTTAAGGAAAACAAAATTGACCAATATGTTCTTCAAGTACTTGAACTAGAGCGGCAACAAATGGACTTGGAGATAGGAGGAAGTATTGACGACCTGCCCAAACTTCAAGAATTAGAGAATAAGCTTACAAAATTACGNGAGGAATGTTTTAGTGATTTCTCTGGATATGATTTGCAGGATGAGCCAGGTACAGACTGTTTTTTAGAATTATGTGCTTCGTTAAGTGAAAAATTAAATGCAAAAATGTCTCGATTCAGATTAGGTGGTGAGATTCAGCGTTTAGTAAAAGCAATAGANAGTAAAAAAGAAATCGATTAAGCATTGTTTGCTTTTTTATTGCAAAAAANCTTAAGCAAAATTTATTTTTTATTATATCCTAGTTTAGCTTTATTTTNCCACAATTGGTCGGGTTTAAAAATGCCAACTGGGGTTATAATTCCGGTGATAAGTTCTGGCGGAGTAACATCGAANGAGGGGTTTCGAGCTGTACTTGAAGGGTTGGCTATAGATANGGATTGTCGTCGTCCGCTATCTGTTATTCCCCAAGCACGGANTATNTCATCAGATGATCGTTCTTCAATTGGAATTTCTAGTCCTGACTTCAATTTCCAATCAATTGTTGAGAGTGGGATTGTCACATAAAATGGAATTTTGTGTCGTTTAGCTAATACAGCTTTAGTNTAGGTTCCAATCTTGTTAGTTACCTCGCCAGTTCTTCCCAGCGTGCGATCGCTNCCGACGATAACAAGATCAATTTCGCCTCGTTGCATTAGNTGGCCACTAGCATTNTCTGCGATGATATCATGTGAAATACCTTCTTGGGCGAGTTCCCAAGCAGTTAAGGCAGCCCCTTGGGACCGAGGCCTTGTTTCGTCACAAAACACATGGAATTTTTTGTTACTTGCTTGAGCGGCATACATTGGTGCAGTAGCAGATCCATAATCGACAAATGCTAGCCAGCCGGCATTACAATGAGTAAGTATGCGAGTTCCATTCTGGATCAATGATTCGCCGATATAACCAATTTCTTTACAATATGCGACATCATCGTCTGCGAACTGTTCTGCTAAGGCGAGGGCCTGAGATTTTCGGCTTGAGACAGTTGGTCCAGACATTTTGAGTAGCATTGATTGCATGGCATTAATTGGATCAATAGCAGTAGGGCGGGCGTTGGCCAGAGTTCTGTAGACTTTATCTATATGCTTATCAAATGTCTTAATGCCATTACCTTGAAACATTTGAGCGCCTTGGGCTAGGCCATAAGCAGCTGTCGCTCCAATAGCTCCAGCGCCACGTACAACCATATTCGTGATGGCTTGGGAGGTTTCTAAATAGTTTTTTGTAGAAACTATTTTAAATTGATGAGGTAGAAGTCTTTGTTCAATAAGTCGAACTCGATTATTCAACTTGTCAAACCACACTGTTCTGTAGTGTTTAGACTTTCCATTATGGGTGACTTTCACCTCGATTAATAGTCAGATAATTTGAGAATTAGTCAATTTCTGACGGATTGACTGGTATTGTGTATCGCTTCGGACATTGTCCAAATCCGGATCTGTGTCCATCCATTTAGAATCATTGTAACCAAGGAGAACTGCTTTGTTTAATGCTTTAAGTGATTCGTTAATGCGGTTAGTCAGTGAGTAACTACAAGCGAGATTATAAAAAACCATAGAGTCCTCTGGAAGAAGTTTTGCCAAATGTTCATCAATTTTTAATCCATCATCAAAGTTCCCTCGTTTGGTGTAGTCGTCACCGAGTAATTGTAATGCTTCGATATATTCGGAGTCGCGATCGACAATTCCCTGTAGAAAGCTGATTTCGATATCTAGGTCGCGAATTTCTTTAGTAGTTAATTGCGAATTTCTTTCGTGAATTTCCGACATACAGAGAAGCAACTATCTCCATGTCATAATATGAAGTCAAGAGACAGCGACAATTAGTATTTTACAATTNAGTTTATTTTTTATTTTCATGTAATTGATTGTGTTTTGGNAAATCTTTTCGATATCTCATTAGTAGTTCTTTTTCGTCATTTTTTAAGATGTAGATTTTTCCACGAATATTACGTTTCTCTTTAGGCTTCAAGCCTCCGAGTCGAAAATCACTATGCAGACAACGAATGACTCCTTGAAAAAGTTCCTGATAAGGCTCGAAGGCGGTGGCGAAAATCATTGTATTGTCGGCACTATAGCAACCAATCAATCCGTTACTTGGGGTGGCTTTGTTAAGTGGGCGCGGATTAACGTCTGATCTGGGGGCATCTGGGCTAGCCCATACTTGCCCCGGAATATAGCGAGCCTCAGTAGCCCATTCTTGAGTAGGCATCATTGTGCGTTTTCCATCAAGGTATACAAAGCTTTTCTTAATGTAGGCGTATTTATCTTTTGTAGTATCTGGNCCAGTGCCCGTAAACGCATCGACCCNTATACAAGGCTGTGCCCAGTGTGCTTCAGACTCTTTGTTTGTTGGATTATATGCAGTAAGATTAAAATCAATCTCATCATTNGTAGTTGATATCAAATGTTTAACTGTGACACCGTCACTCACTTTGCAATATAGTTGCAGTTTNGTCCTCTCTTTATTTAGTGACACTAATTCTGTCTTGTGACCAATTACTGTGTGATTAACCCAGTCAGCGGTATGAGAGTTAGCTCTACAGTAGGCCTCCAGATAATGGATTTTCATTTCTTGGCCGGGTAAATGGTCGCCACTGATTGTGAGCATGTTTTTAAACCAATTGAGTTTTAACTTTTCGGTTTCAGCTGATTGAGTAAGTGCTATGGAAATAATAAAGATAAAAAATGGAGAAGTGGTTTTCATATGATTATATTTTGGAATGGATTGTTTTATTTTTTTTTGCGCAGTGCATTCCTTTTTGCTTCGAGAAGTCGACTAGTGGTTGAGCTTTCATCTACTTTTGGTTCGGTTTCTTTTAATTTATCTGAACTGGATTTAATTGAATTTTTTGATAGGGATTTGTCATTAGCAGATTCTTTAGATTGAAAAAGTTTAATATCAATATCGTCTTCTTTAATATGTTGTTTTTGCTTTAGCTTCATACGAGTTTTATTGCGTTTCGCTAAAAGTAAGTTTAGTGGCTCTTCCTGTGGTAGGCTGGCTTTAGATTGGCGCCAGAAAGTAAGCATCCGCTTTAATTTAGATATCCATCGTGTCCACTCTTTTGAGTCGATTTGTATACGCCTTATACCGACATCTATGGGGAATAGTAGGATAGCGAATTTAATCATCCAGTCCCATAATTCNACTGGTTGGAAGGTTTCTTTTCGATCATGTTCAAAAGGATTGTCCTCGGCAAAATCACGTTTAAGTAATTTTCCACTTCCCACTTTGGCTAAGCGTTCGAGTTTGGCTTGGCTGGGGCGTGAATCTGCAAATTCAGGTGAGTGATCTAAATTTGTGCCAATAACTTGAGAGGAGATTATTTCACCATTTTCTATCTGGCGTAGATGAACTAGATATGAACCTGTTTCTCGGGTTTCAAATTTTGCCTCATACCGACCGGCTGCTGTCTGATTTAATTTTACAAGTTCACGTTCACCTTTTGGATTTATAATCACAGCCTGTAGTTCAAGAAAGTTTCGAAAGTTTCCATTCGTATCAATAGCTTCAACATTTACTATCCCTTGGCCGTTTTCTATCGCCACTTCAGTTGATAGATCACTAGTCTCAATGCGACGTAGACTCCAGTTNGCTATCTGTGACCAAAAATTTTGATATTGCTCCCATTGGATCCAGTTGTTTCCCCATTTGGCTTTTGCATCAGAAGTAAATGCGACGGCGCGTCCTAGCCCGAATTGCCAATGAGCCAATAACGGGTCCCCTTGCTTAGTTAACAGAGGCGTTTCAGCGCGTGGTTTTTCACTGGTGGCCACATAACCTAATAGTTGCGGAAAGATACTTTGGCTAAGGCCATTAAGCATTTCGCTTGTACTTATTTGTTGAGGAAAAAATGGTTCTTCATAAATTGCTGTCTTTAGGATCACTGCCGTTTCCTTAAGGAAAATCTGAGGTAACTGGGATGAATTACTGATGTTGTAAAATCGGCCGTTTCCTTTATCAGCGATGTTAATCATAGTCTCTGGTCCAGCGTGTCCGGCAATTAATACAGTGCTGACTGTTATTTTCTCAGCATTCATTTCGTTCATTAGTTGATCGCTTGGAGGTCCTGGATCACCATCGCTGAAAATAATCATGTGCTTTAGGCTTGCAGTTGATTTTTTTAGTTCTTGATAACCCATGGTCATAACGTTTTGAAATGATGGAAGATCTCCTTGATTCATCCCCATAATGCTTTTACCCAATTTTTGTTTATCCCCAACTTTGGTGAGATTAAATAGCCAGCGATCGTTTCCGTCCCATAGCACGACACCGAGCTCGTCATTTGGTCCCATAGCATCTAGAACGCCTATTGCACACTGTCGTGCTATTTGATTGCCATTATTAAATTCCATGCCATGCATAACTAAAACAAGTGCTCCAGGGGGAAGCACTTTTTTACTATCCAGTTCCATCTTTACGGGGAGAATTCTTTCCAGTGGAGTATTTCGATAACCTCCAGCAGTAAAAGATTGTTCGCCCCCAATACAGACTAGTCCCACCCCGAAATCTCGTACTGCACTTTCAAGTAGAAGCATCTTGTCTCGCCCCAGATCACCAGCATTAATATTACTAAGAAAAATTGTATCAAAGGTCTGAATTCCTGCGAGCGAATCAGATAGAACTCCGATATCTCCAAGAGTAGTTTCAAGATTTGAATCGCGTAGAGCATTGGCGAGGTTGGTGTCTTGGCTTGGATCTGATGAGATAATTAATACTCTTGGGTTGCCCCGTATGTTAGCAAAACTAGAGGCACGGTTGTTTTGTGGTATCCTATCACCACTTGCCTCAATTTGTACTTCATAAGAATAAAATCCAGTTTGGCTAAGGGATTGAGGGAAGCTATACAAGTTTTTACCTTTTGCTAATTGTACTGACTGTTCACTTAGGAGCTGATTGTTACGAAAGAGTCTTACTTTGGCTTGTTGTTCACGATCTGATAGTGCGAAAATTTTCGCGTCAAATGGTTGGCCTTTTTTAATTGAGCTTGGAATTGATAAGCGTTGTACAGCGACATCTCCGCCTTCGTGTGTGTTTAGTTTTACTACGTCAAGAGTTACATTAAGAGGCTTTGCTGCCATAACTGCTTGTACGGCGTCGCCAATATTTTCATTTCCGTCTGAAAACAAAACTAAACGCTTTTGACCTGTTTCTGGAAATGCTGCTGTTCCCANGCGAATTGCTCCAGCAATGTCTGTTCTGTCAGAATTTATAACTGTCTGGATTCTATTAGTTTCTAGCATCGTATCGCTGAGCGAAGTTTCAATGCCAGCATCAGCCCCAAAAACCATTAGCCCTACCTTATCATTCTTTTGCTTTTCNGCTGATGTTAACAGTTTGTGGGCTAGATGTTGTTCCTCAATAGGGATACTCTTTGAACGATCCATCAGAAAGTAGATATTCATTCCTTCCTGTGTTTTTTTCCATTGNAAACCAGATAAAGCGAGTACTACAGAGGTAACAACTAAAACACGTACGCAAAAAGCGGCCCATCGTCTCCAATTTTGTATGTGGACGTCAGTTTTCCAAGCCATCCAGAAAACCCATGCCAAGATAAAAGGTAAAGTTAGAAGCCAAAAAGGATGGGTTAATTGAAATTCCACGTTCAGTTAGTGATTGTTGATGGTGTTTTCTCAAGTCTCAGGNTNCCTTCAGCCGAGTCTTTTATCATATTCTTTTTTGCAAATGATTTATTACGAATTAATTTTTGTACGCGATGATTTTGCGAATCAGCGACGTAAAGATTACCTTTTGAATCCANCGCCAAGCTCCATGGATTATTGAATTCTCCAGGGAGACTTCCCGGTTGGCCAATAAGTTCTATAACTTGCCCTATAGAGTTTAGAACAGTTAAACGACTGTTTCCGAATTCGCATACATATTGGTTTCCTGATTTATCTATCTTAATATCGTAAGGGTAACTAAATTCTCCTCGAGCGGTTCCTGCTTTGCCTATAGAACTTAAAAAAGTTCCGTTTGTGCTAAAAATTTGTATGCGATGATTACATGAGTCCGCTACAAACAAATTGCCTTCTGGCGACAGAGATAAGCCTTCGGCTCGATTGAATTGACCAGGTGCATTTCCAGCTCCTTGGATTTCAAATAAAACTGACTTTCGGTTAAGTTGGAACTTTTGNACTCGTTCGATAATTTGAAATTCACTTACATACGCTGAACCGTCATTTCCAATAGCTATAGCTCGAGGGAAGGATAATTGACCTAATTTTTTTCCGTGGACTCCCCATTGTGAAATGAGTTGCCCTTCTTTATTGAAATGGTTAATTCGTGAATAGTGAGGTTCAACAACTACAATATTTCCTTTGTGATCAAGAGTCATACCTTTAGGCCTTCCTCTTTCGATTTGAGGCATTTGCCACTGCAGTAAGTAATTTCCCTCGCTATCAAATTTTTGAATTCGGCCAGTCATGTCGCAGACATAAACATTATCCTCAAGGTCGACGGCAATTGATCTGGGCTTAACGAATTGTCCAGGGGCTGTTCCTAGACTTCCAAGTATTTTTATTTTTGAAAAAATCTTGCTATCAAAATTAGTTTTCTTTTGTTTAGCGTTGCAGCCAATTGCTAATAAAACAACGAGTAATAGGNTGATCTGTATCGAGTATCGAATTAACCACATTTTTTTTAGTAATTGATTCAACTTCCTCAATCCTCATGAAAAGTGTCTTTTTTTCAAGTCTTTCAGTACGATTGCTCAAAGAACTTGACCGTTACTGTTTATCCCTAAAGCCTCTTTTTTTATGTATAGGGTAATTTCTAAATGCTTCTGCGCGATTNTGTGTTTTTTTTCATGTGGGGTTGATGCTAAGGATGCAATAGTTACCCATCATTATGCTGACAATGATGGAGTTAAAATTCACTATGTTAAGGCTGGTAAAACTGGACCGTTGGTAGTGATGCTACATGGATTTCCGGATTTTTGGTATACATGGAATGAACAAATTATCGCATTAGAAAATACACACCGTGTGGTGGCTATGGATTTGCGTGGATATAATCGAAGCGACAAACCGAAGGGAATTAATCAATACTCGATATCAAAACTTGTCTCAGATGTTAAGGCAGTGATTTTAGATGTAGGGGAAAAAAAAGCAGTTATTATTGGTCACGATTGGGGCGGTATGGTGGCATGGAATTTTGCAATGATGCGGCCTAATATGACTNNCAAACTAATTGTTCTCAATCTACCGCATCCCAAGGGCCTGAATCGTGAATTAGCGAATAATCCAGATCAACAGAGGAANAGTCAGTATGCGAGAGATTTTCAGAAGCCTAATTCACATAATTATCTTAATGCAGAAAAGCTTACTAGTTGGGTGAAGGGAAAAACGAAAAAGAAAAAATACCTTGAGGCTATGAATAAATCTGATTTCGAGGCAATGCTTAACTATTATAGANTCAACTATCCAAAACCCCCATACGAGGAAGATTTATCTGATCCTAANAAACTGATTATGCCGGTNCTGTTAATTCATGGGCTTGATGACAAGGCGCTGCTTCATGGGGCGCTAAATAGAACTTGGGAATGGATTGATAATGATCTTACGCTTGTTACTGTTCCGGGTGCAGGGCATTTTGTACACCATGACAAACCCAATTTCGTTAATGGCACCCTAAAAATGTGGTTAATGCGTGACCGATAATCATGGTTCGCGAACCTCGATACGATAGAAGCGACGTTTAGTTATTGGTTCGCTTAGGCGAATAATTTGTTTTGTGTTCGAATACCGAATAAATTTTAAATCTTCGACTATTTTCCATTNTTCCTTACCAAGATCTGTTGTGTGGTAAATAATTAAATCACGGTTAGCTGGTAATATAAAATCGAGTTCACTTTTATTAAGATCAGCTCTTACAATTGGTTTGAATTGATCAAGGCTGTTGTTAGCGTCGGTATTAAGTAGAAACTCCGTATAATTACTATGTCCATCCCCATCATTGTCTGCAGTGGCGTTTCCAGTGAAATTTTTCCCTTCGATTGAACTAATCCAGCGTTCCATTACNTCTANTGCAGCTGGATAAGTCAAACTTGATCCAAGTGGAGGCATTTTATGTAGNCCCGGTTTAGATATACGATTATATACTACTGATAAATCAGGATTGCCGGGATAAATAAATTTACGGCGTGGATCGCCAAAATTATTATGAGGCTTGCCATCAATCAATTTGGAAAATGAAATTGGAGTCTCTAGCCTTGCATCAAACATTGCTTGCGCTACTCCGCTAATACCTGGCCGGTGGCAATAAGCACAATTAGACTCAATAAATGAAACAGCTCTAAATTCTAAGGACTTTGATTCATCATTTAGAGCTGCCAATGCGGGGTAAGTGTGAGGATCGGTGATTTCGCGATCTATATAGCCAGCTTGTGATAATGCAACGAGTTGGTTTTCCTCACCTTGACCGTAGTTAATTGGTCGATTTAGTTGGGCGGTATGGAAACCGAGAATGCCTTTTGATTGAGAATTATGACAAGAAAAGCATTCCCTGCGACTAGGATAATTATAAGTTAGTTTAGTTAATCCATCGCCTCTAGGGATAGTGAATTCTTCGGAGCGACCTTCGGGATTAACTAGAATGGCATCAGTTTGTTGATCATTCCATCGATAGGTTGTCCCATACCAAAAACCTGGTGTTTTGTATATGATTCGAGTTTCAATTTTCTTGCGCTTAGTTAAACCATTTTCAGCGATATCTAGTTCAAAGTGTTTTATCCAAGCGCTTCCATTAGGAAAGATCCAAGGTTTATATGCGTTAAAATGAATTTTTGAGTTACTGTCGGCAATGGTGAACCAGCGTTTTTTATAAGCCCCATCAGACCAAAGTGGATTAGTTACTTTATAAGGTATAATGCCATCATGTGTATCTAGTGTAGTTAAATTTCGAAAAATACCGGTATCACTAAGTTTATTTGGTAGAGGCTTATTATTGAGGTTTGGTCCTGCATTAAGTTTTTTGATCAAGCCTTCCCGATGATCTGCAAGAAGAATCTCACCAGTTAAAGGATGTTCTCCGAGTGAGGAGATGTTGTCGTCCCAGAATAGCCAGCGTATTGGACGTTGAGAATCGCTTTGTTCATTGAAGTCTACAGCTCCAATCCATCCACTCCAATAATCTGAAAAAACGACATGTCCGTCGAGATCTGCCGGTTGATTTCCACGGTAAAAATGAAATCCAGCTACATCGTTTCCATATGCTCTTCCATATTCTGCTTCAGGAAAAATATAGTCACTCCGTCTTGCGCTGGCATTATATTTTGGCCCCTCTGGCGTGCCTTCGAAGATAGGATAGCCGTAATTTCCGCCGCGCTTGATGATATTAATTTCTTCACGTACATGATCACCGGTATCACCAGTGTATAGTTTTCCATTTTTTGGATCGAATGCCATCCTCCATGGATTACGAAGTCCGACTGCCCAAAATTCAGTGCGTAATTTTTTTTGGTTAACGGGTTTTCCTCCAAAGTTAGTAGCTCCCACAAATGGGTTATCGCGAGGTACAAGGTAATTGCCGTGAAGTCCAATATGGTTGTTGGGTAGAAGATTGTTTATTTTTTTGTCTACATCAATGCGAAGGATTCCCCCAAAGTAATCATGATCAATACGTTGACTATTGTTATANTCATCNTACCCTCCGCCTTCATCTCCTAGACTGATATAAAGATATCCATCCGGCCCAAAGTGTAGATCACCCCCATTATGATCATAGTGTTGATCGAACTGAGTGAACATTGCTTTCTCAGTTTTGATGTCAACTGTTGTTCCAATTTTACCTTTAAATTGAAACTGTGATAAACGGTCGTGTAAACCTTCATTCCCTCCAAGAGAAGTAAGAAATGTGTAAAATGCATAAATGTAACCGTTCTTTTCAAATTGAGGATGTAGCTCAAAGCCGATGAAGCCACTTTCTTGTTTGCTATGTACACGGTCTGATAAATCTAAGAATAGTGTTTTTTTCGGTTGTGTTGATAACTGTGTTACACGCCAGACTCGTCCTTCTTGTTCAGCAATAAATAGTTCTCCACCGTTTGCATTAGTTGCACGAATACAGATTGGTTTTGTGAAGGAAATGCCAGGTAATAAGTTGGCGGAATGGTAGTCAAAAAGTTGAGGGTTTTTTGGGTATGAAAAAGTATTATTGGACTTTCTAATGAGATCCCCTGCGCCATCTTCTTTGCTATAATATAGTAAAAATAGTAAGCAAAATAAACGGAGCATCGAAAAAACATATTTCGTTGAGAGGGAACTAAAAAACATCAATTTGATAATTTATATAAGTTCAACTTCCTCATTATCCTTAATTGAAGCAAATATCTAAAGCTATTTTTGACTATTGATTTTACTTCGAATCAACCAACGAAAGATTGGTGGTAAAAGCAGTTTGAGGACCGGGAGATATTTAAGCTTCCCTGGGATATATAGCGATTCGCTACGTTGAGGGAGGGCATCAATAATTATACGTGCACATTTTTCAGCCGAAACACTGGACTTGCTGTGACTTCGTTTTTGATTTCCAATTTTTTCCCCGTTGGATCCAAGTGCGTTTTGTCTCATTTCTGTCCCGCGAATCCAGTGAGGGTATACTGACATAAAATTGATTCCACTGTTTTNTAGTTCAAGTCGCAATGAGCCAATTAGCCCATCCACTGCATGTTTGCTGGCGCTATAAGCTGAGTGAGCTGGAACTCCAAATTTAGATTGAATGGAAGAAATAACTATGACTTGGCCATGTGTTTTTTTTAGTACGTCTATTGCAGAATGAATGCAATTAACCACGCCCATATAATTGACATCCATCAATTTACGAAATAAATCAGTGTTCTCTATTTGATCAAAGTCGGCCCACATGCTTTGCCCAGCATTGGTGATTAGATGATCTAAAGAACCAAACTTTTTTATTATAGCACTGATAAANTTTTTACTGTCGCTTTCAGAAGTGACATCCCCTACATGAACTAAAGTGTCTCCTCCAATCTTATCAGCGAGATCATTTAATTTTTTTTCATTTCGGGCCATCAATGCAATACTCATACCACGAGAAGCAGCTTGTTCAGCTAACTGCTGTCCAAGTCCACTAGATGCACCAGTGATTGCAATAATTTGGCCATTTAGATTCATGAACGAGACTTGATTCTGTTGATTGCTTCTTCGCTAAGCCCCCAATCAGCCAATGGGTTTTCGGATGGTATAATTTTTCCTGGATTCATAATGCCGTTAGGGTCGAGTCCGTTTTTTAGTGCCTTTACGGCCTTCAAGCCCGTCGATGAAAGATCTTCTTCTACCCATGGTAAATGTTCTGTGCCGACGGCGTGATGGTGTGAAAGCGTGCCTCCATTTTTCATGAAAGCATCCTCAGCAGCTTTCTTTACATAAAGATACTGTTCTATCTCTCGCCCTTTACGTTGAAGNCATCCAAATGTGAAATATAGACTAGCTCCTGAGTGGTAGCTATGGCTTAGGTGGCAGCCAACCCATCCATTTACTCCAGTCTCTTTGATTGCGTTCTCGATCTCCTTTAGTCCGTTTTTGTGCATAGCACAAAGGTTGTTCCATGTTGTTGCAGTTTCGCTGACATCGGCCATAATNCTTCTATCCATTGTGAAGTCGCGAAGATGAGGGAAATCAAATTTTACTTTAGCAAATGATCGACCGGGTTCTGCGCCAAGACAAACGCCACGATGTTTTTTATAAATTGATGAAACCTTGTTTCTGATATTTTTGAATTCCTGTTGTGTTCCTTCATATTTCACTACCATTAAGCAACATTGGTTAAAATTAATTTTTTTAACATTTCCAATATACCATTTGAATGTATTTGCTATGGTTGCCTTGAAGCCTGTTTTTGGCGTTTTAAATGCGAAAGATAACGCAGTCTTTTTTGGGTCGTTTAGGCGCGTAACAGTTGGCATGCAATTGTATCGGTGGCATTCATGTATGGCGTCGATACCGCTCTGAAAATCGGGGAATAGCCAGCCGTACCAATCTTCTTTTTCCGGCTTTTTGTGTACTTGTATTGTAACTTCGGTGATCACTCCGAGTATGCCTTCGCTACCTATGCACAAATGCCGGATGTCTATACCGTTACTGCTCTTTGGTACGGTTCTAGTTATGATAGTGCCGCTTGGTGTAACCATTCTCAAGCTGATTACCATATCTTCAATCTTACCGTAGATATCACTCTGCATTCCAGCTGAACGTGTAGCTACCCAGCCGCCTAATGTACTGTGCAAAAAAGAATCAGGAAAATGCCCCAAAGTCACTCCATGCTCCGCCAACTGGTCTTCCAGATGTTGGCCATAAACACCTGGTTGAATACGAGCGATGAGTGAGTATTGATCAATTTCGATTACTTTGTGCATTCTGCACATGTCGAGGCTTACAACCATACGATTGTGATGGTCCTTGGGCTCGAGGCATCCAGCAATATTAGAGCCTCCTCCGAATGGTATAAGAACAACTCCATTTTCTTTTGCTGCATTAACTATAGATACTACGTCATTCTCATTATTAGGAAATATAACACAGTCTGGTGCAAATTTGATATTGCCATGACGTATTAACCAAAGATCGCGAAAACTTTTACCTGCTGCATGAATCAGTCTTGTTTTCTTATCCTCTACTATCTGATCACTATCCAATTTTTGTTCAAGAGCAGCGAGAAATGCGTCATTATTTTTTTGATCGGGTAAGGTGACTTCATCAAAGTTTATCGGCTTATTCCATCGGATTTCATCGACGCCTAATTCACGTTTGAGATAAGGCCACAATTCAGGTTTCTCAGAGTCGTTAAATGTTATATCTTCATATCCCCAACCCCACCACTTCATATGCCTAATATTAGTTTCCATTATGTTCCTCTTGTAGTGTATTGATGCGATTAGCTAGTTCGTTGGTAACTGCACTGTATATAAGTTTGTTACTTTTGTTATGCTTGGCTAATTGGCCTGGATGGATTGCCTGTCCAAAACGTACCGTGATTTTTTTTGGCTTTGGGAAACTTCCAGATTTTGGAAGAGATGAATATGTCCCATCGACGTAAGCTGGAACAATGGGGACATTTAGCTCTGTTGCAATCATAGCAGGTCCTTTTTTGAATGTTGCGATCTTTCCATCAAGCGACCTTGTCCCCTCAGGGTAAATTATAATAGCCCTGTTGCCTGGCTGCAGGAACTCTCGGCAGGCTGCCATTAATCGTGCGATAGTTTGTCGGTTTGATTTACGATCGGCAGGAATTAGATTCATTAATAGGGGTAGCGAATTCTTGCGTTTTTTGTTTTCAAAAAAATAATCCTGTGCAGCTACCATGCCGAATTGGTTGAAACCTATTCCTCCCGCATACATTAGTGCGGCACTATCCATATGGCTACTGTGGTTGCTGCATAGAATGTAAGGGGCATCCGGAAGATTGTTACGACCATGAGTTCTTAAAGGGCACCAAAGATTAAATAGTAAAAATCCAAAAAGCCGAAATCCAAGATGGCCTAACCAAGCCTTCCCTCGAGGTTCTTCACGAAGAAAAGCAAACTCCCTATGGAGATCTTCGTTCTTCAACAGCTCATTAAAAGCTGAGACTCGATTACCTTCCGAATTTGGCATGTGCGCTCGCGAACTCGTTACTGACGATAGCACCGGCCAGTGAAATCTCCAAAGAAAGTGCTGCAGCACATACAATTTCCGCAAGTTTTCGAGATCCGTCCTTACCAGTACACCCGAGTAGTTCGAGGTTTTGTCGTTGTTGTTTCAATCGAGTTGCACCTCCCACTGTACCAACAGTAATTGAGGGCATACTTAATGTAACAAAAAGATTTTCATCTATCTTCTCATAAGTTGCGATTCCTACGCAGTTTTCAGCCACGCATGCAACATCCTGACCAAGTGCGAGATAAAGAGCTGCTAGAGCATTGGAAGTGTGCAAATTCATTCCTACTACGCCAGCTAATTGTGAACCGAGATGCATGTCGTTAATGCAACGAACAATGTCATCCACTTCAACCCGAAGAAGTTTTCGGAGTAGGGTGTTGGAAACGCTGAAACTGCAGATTACATGGTGGCCACGACCGTGCAGGATGGTTTTTTGAGCTGGATTTTTATCGCAGCAAAAATTGCTTTCTACTAGATGTCGGAAAGGATTTTTGGATTTATAATTATCCTTTATCCACCTGCATGCTGCATCGGTGGCCATGGTAACCATATTTTGCCCNGCAGCTTCGGCCGTATTGTATTTGAACTCTATGATTACACGGTTGTGGATAAGATGTTTTTCAATGTTCAAAAGTTTACCGTGATTGGTTGTGCTTTGAGCTGCTGTCTTAATTTCTTTTATATGCGCATCAAGCCAAGGCAGGAAATCATATGCTTCCGACAAGGTTTCAAATACAAAGACTGGGCTGCGAGATAATTGCTGATTGATGTGTCGGCTAGTAATGCCTCCTGCTTGATAGGTGAGGTATAGCCCTCGAGTCATAGATAATGAAAGTGTTCCCTCAAGAGTGCAAAGTGGCACATAGAAATCTCCGTTAGCATAGGTGCCTGCAATTTTTAAAGGTCCGGCGATAGAGAGAGGCATTCCGATGTAGCCTATTTGGTTTTCTGTCAAACCTTTATAGTTTGTAGGTTCTTCTAAGCTAAATTCTTCGATGCGATGTCCGGTTTGTTGAGCTAACCAATCAACACGGCGCTGCATATCTTCGGTTTCGTATCCGCGCGGGGGTGTTTTTTTTCCAGTTAACTGTCCATTGAGTCCAGATGTTGAATTTTTATTAGGCTCTTGTTTCACAATAGGTATCGACTCGCCGTGAGTTAAGGGGAGAGAGATTGTTTTTTTTAGGGATAGTAGTCGAGCTATTTTCAGGCCGGTTCCTGTTGCGTAAGACAGTGAAAAGAGCCTAGCCCCCATATTAATTCTAGAGAATCTAACCCTATTACTGTTCGATCTGGGAACAAGTCGCTGAGAATGTCCACAGCTTGATCATCGTTTGCGTCTTGATATGTAGGAACGATAACATGAGAGTTGCATATATAGAAATTTGCATAGCTTGCCGGCAGTCGTTGACCTTTGTATTCAATTTTTCTAGGCATTGGCATTTCAACNACATTGAATTTTTGTCTNAGTTGATGCCGGTTGGTTTGTAGCGTCAAGTGATTTGGATCAGCTATGTTTTTTTCCACAACGGTTACTACTGTATCATTAGATACGAATCGCGTGAGATTATCAACGTGTCCATCAGTATCGTCGCCTTCAATACCATTGCCGAGCCAAGTTATATTTTTAACCCCTACAAAGTTTTCTAACCTCGATTCAATTTCTTGTTTGTTTAGATTAGGATTTCGGTTTTTGTTAAGTAGACACTGTTCAGTTGTTATCAGGCTGTCATTCCCGTTGACTTCAATACTGCCTCCCTCGAGTATCATGCTTGGTTCGAATAAAGGAATTTTACGTGCTGCTGCGACCTTGCCCGGAATACTGTCATCAAGATTAAACGGTGGATATTTTTCTCCCCAAGCATTATATCCCCAGTTGACTATCGCTTGATTNCCATTTGGTTGGACTATGAACATTGGACCATGATCACGGCACCATGGCTCGTAGGATTGGAAAGGGTGAAAATGAATTTTTTTCAGTGAGACGTTTTCTTTATCAAGTGAGCGTATGGCAAGTAATTCGAGCTCTTTATCCCATATATTAATATGTACCGTTTCTCCTTCGCTAATTAGTTTAACCAGTTTTGCCAGCACTGGTGGCACAGTTTTGTATCGGCCAGGGAAGCTAATTCCATTTGGTCTTGGCCACGTCAGCCAGGTAGCTGCGTGTGGCTCCCACTCTGCTGGCATTTTGAAACCAAGTTTAGCTGGTGTATCAATCGAATTCAGTTTGGTTTTATAGTTGCCCGATTTAGCTTTAGAATTAAATTANTTCACGAATTCGAGTTCCGGATTATTTGAAACAACTCCCATTTCGTAACCGCGCTTAAGAAACCGGCGGATCGATTCACGGCCTGCATCCCCGTAATCAAGTGTCCAGTCGTTTACGTACATTCCAACGAATTTATCTGCGAGATCTATGCCCATATCTCTCGCGTATTGCAGTGAGTGTTCCACAGCTTCATTTCGATTATCTAAACTGAATTGTATGCTATGTTCCAGAACATCAGAGACGACTTTACGTTCATTAGATTCGATGCGTTTATGAATAACATTTCCTCCTAAAGGTAAGGGCAGCCCGTCATTCTCGCGACCCCACCAGACGCCAAGATCTTCACAACATACGAGACCTTCATTTTTGAAAGTTAATTGTCCTTCGTGAATAATTAGTCCTATATCTGCTTCTCCTCGATTAACAGCATCAAAAATTTTATCAAATGGTACNACTGTATATTGAATACGTTCAGCCGGTTGCTCTAGCCAAAGCTGTAGTGCTAGAAATGCACTGGTCATAGTTCCAGGTACTGCGATACGGCGGGCTGCTATTTCCTCTTTTGAAAAGGCTTCACGTGCGACAAGCATTGGTCCGTAACCATCTCCCATACTTGCACCACTAGGTAGTAATGCGTATTTATCACAAACGTAAGCATACGCGTGTATGCTAATAGCTGAAATGTCTAGTTCTCCCCGACTTGCTCTTTCGTTTAGGGTTTGAATATCTTGCAAGATGTGCTCGAAGTCATAACCGCGNTTATCAACTAAGCCTTTTGCTAAGCCGTAAAACATGAAAGCATCATCTGGATCAGGAGAGTGTCCTAGTGTGAGTTTTTTTTTCTCCACGGAGAGACAATATGTCTTTTAATCGTATTTGTCACGCAACNCTTATAATTAGATAAATGAGAAAACTTGCCTTTAATTTAGATTATTATTTAGGCACTTTCCTTTGAAGTGCTCATATATTTTTCATGGAGATGATTTCTTAAGCTAAAGGATTCTATGGAAGAGTTAAGGGGCATTAATGTTTATTAATTATGGAATTCAAGAAAATGGTTTTGGCTTTAGTTTTTAGCCAAGTTTTTTGCTTATCCGCGGCTGACTGGCCTCAGTGGTTGGGGGAAAATCGGGACGGTATATGGCGTGATTCTGGTATCCTAAAAAAATTTCCAATAGCTGGGCCCAAGCTCAATTGGCGCGTACCAGTTGGAGGGGGNTATGCCGGGCCGGCGGTAGCTGATGGAAGGGTTTTCATTATGGATAGGCAATTGGCAAANGGAATGGAAAATCCTGCAAACCAGTTTGATCGTAGTTCTATACCTGGATTTGAACGAGTTATCTGTTTCGATGAAAAAACAGGCCGGGAGTTGTGGGTGCATGAGTATTCTTGTGCGTATACAGTGAGTTACCCTGCAGGTCCTCGAGCTACACCAACGGTGGATGGCCCTCGTCTTTACACCTTAGGGGCTGAGGGTAATTTGTTTTGTTTAGATGCTGATTCCGGAAAAGTTTTTTGGGAGAAAGATTTTAAGAAGGAGTACGGCGTGAAGTCCCCGGTCTGGGGTTTCACGGGTCATCCACTCGTTCGTGGGGGGCATTTAATTTGTTTGGCGCGTGGCGATGGGTCGACGGCGGTGTGTTATGATAAATTGACTGGCAAAGAGGTGTGGCGCAGCTTGACAGCGAGAGAGCCGGGGTATGCTCCTCCAACACTTATTAATGTGGNAGGAATGGAGCAGTTGATTATCTGGCATCCAGAATCGATTAACTCGCTTAACCCTGATACGGGAGAAATATACTGGACGCAGCCATTTAGGCTTCGTTTTGGCTTGTCAGTTCCCACCCCGAGGCAGTTTGGAAATCAATTATTTGTAACAGCATTTTATAATGGGCCAATGATGATGAATTTGGACCCTAAAAAGCCAATAGCTACTTTAGCGTGGAANGGAAATCGGAATAGCGAAAAGAACACAGACAAACTTCATAGTATAATGCCAACTCCATTTATTGAGAAGGGGCATATTTATGGAGTTTGTAGTTATGGTCAATTGCGTTGCATTCGTGTTGATAATGGTGAACGTGTGTGGGAAGACTTAACGGCTACGCGTGACGGAAAGGAAACTCGGTGGGGAAATGCATTTCTTGTTAAGCATAAGCCATCCGATCGTTTTTTTCTCTTTAATGAATTGGGCGACTTAATAATCGCGGACTTATCTCCTGAAGGGTATAAGCAAATTGATAAGACAAATTTAATTGAGCCCACTGGTAAGGCGATGAACCGTAAAGTAGTTTGGAGTCACCCGGCTTTTGCAAATCGCAACGTGTTGGTTCGAAATGACAAGGAATTAGCTTCCTTTTCCTTAGCAGAGTAAAATTATTTAACTAATTTTGACATTAACTAAGGGCGTTGCGGAAAGAACTTAATTTGGTTTCAAAGGTGAGTTCGTCAAGAACTGGTTGGGCTGGCTTGCTAACCGGCTCTTCAGCTAGTTCGATCCAAGATTTACAGCCTCCGTATTCCTTTTGCATTTGTAAGTTAATTGGATGTGTGAGCTGATATACGCGGACAGCGAGTGCGAAAATCCCTTCTTCGCGGCCCCACGAAAAACGATCTCGAATCACACTACTCTTCCAGATGTGTTGTCCTTCTAGTTTGAGAGCAGTTTCTTCATTTTTCAGTTTTCTCCAATCTGCTACGGTCGCAAAATACTTAAGCTCTAGGATGTCATCCGGAGGAAAGTTCGCTGCAATCGATTTAAAACGATTTGCTGCTTTTTCAATCACAGATTCATTCTGTTGGTGGAAAAGTGTAGAAAAAAGCCAGAATTTAGATTGGCTCATTTGGAATCCATCCCGTCCCTCGTGAATGCCTCCCTTTCTTAGGATGATAATTTGCTCACCCCGTCCAAGTGCATCTATTATTACAGCCCATTCCTTAAATGCAGTTCTCACAATATATCAGCTTCGTCCCTCGTCGGCGTCAATGTATTGAAACATGCACTGTATGTCATGGCGATCTTGTAGTCCGGATTCAGCTTTACGTTGAATTAGCCGATCAAGTAGTTCTCCTTGGGTTCCGTAACTTAATAGATTGTTTTGCAAAGCTTCCTTGTCGGTATCCGATTTGTTTACATTAGCTTTAATCCAATCACTTATCTGACCGTCTGTAATTGAATTAGTTACCACTTCGATAAGAGCTTCAGGTGTGATCCCGCTGGCTTCGAACCATGCAAGATCGAACCCTTTGTTTAGATAGTTAGGCTGGTAGTCCTCGTGGAGTTGTCCGGCCTTTTGTAAGCGGATCTTGTCTATTAGGCGTGGCAGATGTACCCATCCATCCATCTTTTCATAAGGGCTTCNCGGATAAATCGTATGACTCATTTTTCGCTCCGAAATTAACGATTAGTAAAGTGTAGTCAAGCTAAGCACGTTATGATTGAGCTTTATTATAATAACTTTTTGCCTTTCGCTTATTTAATTCGGGGACTATTTTTTCCGTGTATCTAGAAAGTTGAACTTTTATGAAAGCCATCCAAAACACATTTTGTTTACTGGTAACGCTTTGCTTTGTCTCCTGTGGCGTTGCTGCAGAATCTAGTAAGTCTACCACTAAACCAGCTAAGAAAAATAAATCCGAAGTGAATACTGCAAAATCTTTTGAACCTACTCAGAAGCTCAAGAAATCAGGTATTATTACTCTAGGAGCNGGGTGCTTCTGGTGTGTTGAGGCCGTATATCAAAGAATAGATGGTGTTACTAAGGTGACTTCTGGATATATGGGGGGAAAAATTCCCAATCCTACCTACGAGCAGATTTGTACTGGTCGAACAGGGCACGCTGAAGTTATCAAAGTGGAATTTGATACAGATAAGATATCTCTTGATAAGGTGTTGGCAGTTTTTTGGAAGGCACATGATCCAACTACTCTTAACCGACAAGGGGCTGATATTGGAACTCAGTATCGCTCTGCTATTTTTTATCATAACGAGGCTGATAAGTTAGTGGCCGATAAGTCCAAAAAAATGGCTGACAAGACTGGAGAATTTAAGAGGCCAATTGTAACTGAAGTAACAAAGGCATCAATTTTTTACAAAGCTGAGGAATATCATCAGAACTATTTTAATTTAAATTCAAACGCTCCGTATTGCCGTGCGGTAATTTGGCCTAAGTTGCTGAAGCTTGGTCTTAAGTTTAAAGAATAATAAGTTACATTATGAAAAACTTAGCATATCTAATTTATTGTAGTTTATTTTTCGTTGCTTCAGGTGCTTGTAAGGATATTGCGCCATATGGATTCGAGAAATTTTATAATGTTTCTCATTTGGTAAAAGTTGAAATTCAATTGAAGGAATCGGATTGGGATCTTATGCGAGTACAACACCGTTTACTGGTTAAGACACTACGCACGGACATTCCTCCAACCGATCAAGCCAAGCAGTTTGATTATTTTCCCGCCCATTTAAAGATAGACGGAGTCGAGGTTGGCAAGGTGGCAATACGCAAGAAGGGATTTGTGGGGTCATTAGATGTGGATCGGCCTTCACTTAAAATTCAGATAGACCGTTTTGATAAAAAGAAAATGTTTGCTGGTGTAGATACTCTTACTCTTAACAACAATCGCCAAGATCCTACTAGAGTACATCAGCTGCTTGGTTATCAGCTTTTTCGAAATGCCGGGATTCCTGCATCTCATTGCAATCTAGCTCATGTCACAGTTAATGGTAAATCTCTGGGCATTTATTCAAATGTAGAGTCACTTGATAAGCATTTATTTAGGAGAGCTTTTGAGAGCGCAAAAGGTACGCTTTATGAAGGAACAATTGCTGATTTTGTGGAGCCCTCGCTAGTGAGATTTGAGCGTAAATTCGGATCCAAAAAGGCTGATAAAATTCTTAAGAAAATCAGTCTTGCTCTTAAATTAGATAACAAAAAAACCCTCAAGGAATTAGGGCGATATTTAGATTTGGAAAGTTTTTATAGTTTCTGGGCTATGGAAGTGCTTTTGGGTCACTGGGATGGTTATGTCAGTAATAAGAATAATTACTTTATTTATTTTGATTCTAAATCTGAACGNTTGTCTTTTTTGCCATGGGGCTTAGATCAACTTGCTACAGATCGCAACATGTTTTGGCGTCGTGATTTTGATCCGCCTAAATCTATAAAGGCTGATGCTGCAATACCTAGGCGCCTCTACGTTCATCCTGAATCACAAAAGTATTATTTTGAAGCCTTACGCTTGCTNCTTGATGAAATATGGGTTGAAGACAAGCTGATTTCACAAATTGATGATTTATATAAAATGATTGAACCTCATTTAGTCGGCCGTAATAGATGGACTAAAGATAGCGTTGAGAAGCTTAATAAATTTATTAAAAATCGACGTTCTGAGATTATGGAAGAAATTTCCAATGGTGCTGTGCCTGATTGGACACTGGAGCCAAGGCCTATGATGGGGGAAATAGTAAAAGTGGCTGACATTAACGGCAGATTTTCTTTAGAATTATCGGAAAATGAAAAGGATCAATTTGGTTTTGTTTCTGCAAAAGGACAGGGCAATTTGCCTTTAAAAATGGGCAAGAAGGAAATCGATTTTAATAACCCCTTGTTTGCCATACGTCAAAATGGGCGGCGGTCAGTTACNTTAAGAATAAGTAGTGATGATGCCTTAAAAGGTAATCCAAATGCGATTGAAATTACTTTTCCGCGCTCAAGATTTGATGATAATGAGTCTGATTTGTCTTATCGTATTGATATTTTTGCGAGTCCAGCACAAGGAGGAATTTTTATTAATAATACAAGAGATCAATTTGCCCGATTGGCAGGTAAGATTGTCTTAACTAGTTTTGGGCTTGAACAAGGCGACAAAATTGAAGGGNGTATAGAAAGCGAAGCATTTCGTTTCCTTCCGCCTAAAGATGAACAGTAATTGGAGATTCCTTATTTTAATTATTCAATATTAAGGAAGCATTATCTTATAGAATCGAAATCCTTTATTTGCTGCATCTTTATCAATAACTGAAATTTCACTATCATTAGCCTTTGCTTCAATTACTTCGAGAAGCTTCCATTTTGTTTGCATGAGATTATCGGTAAATTGTACTTCAGCACGTTGAGCCTTAGGTAAATTGAAGACCAGTTCNACTTGGTTTTGTTTTAATCTTATTTTTTTAATAGTAACAAGAGTGCGCTTATCTGCTAGGCCGGGTGAGCCATCGATATCTATACTGGGGCGCCAAGCTGCTTTTCCTTGTTGCTCGTTTTGTATTATGACGGGCTTTGCCACTAAAGAATATCCTTGGCCATCAGTAGCAGGGAACCAGTCATCAAGATAATTCAGAGATAAAATTATTTCGCCCTTCTGATCGGTAATCTGAAGATTTCCTCCTCCATTATTAAGTTTTCCATTAAATTCTCCAATTAATGGCAAGTTACTATCATAGCGCCTTGCAAATGCTGCGGCATTGCCTGCAATTAAAATTCGATCTTCTGGCTCAAGAGTTTTGTCGGTGCCTTCGAGGAATGAAAAGCGAACTTCACCACTGATGGTTAAGCCGGAAAGGTTTAGTGTTTTTTCACTGTTGTTAAGTATCTCTAGAAATTCGAAGTCAGATGATTTCAAAGTTGGATCAATAATCATCTCGGCTGGTGTAGGGTCAAGAGGGTGATAATGAATCTCTGAAAGAACTAGATCTCCCTTCTTGGGAGTTGGTGCTATTGAGTAAAAGTTTTTAATGGGACCAGACCACTTACTAGATAGTGGTGGATTATTGGATCCTGTTAGACTTCGGTGTGTGTTTTTTTGAACTCGAGCAGTTAAAAAGATGCTTTCTCTTACTAAAATTGGCGAATTCTTGTATAGAATCGCTTTTGTAGATAAGCCTCCGCCAGAGTTTCGAGGNTCGGTGCCGTCTAAAGTGTAATAAATATTACCTCCTTCAGGTGATTTTAAGCTGATACTTGTATTTAAATTAACAAATCCTCCTGGCACATCTGCTTCCGGAGGATCTACAAATTGTTGCTCCATAAATGTAATACGTCGTGAGAGCCATGTTTTCATGTGTTGAACTTCACCTTCATAGGTTCCGCCGTAGGCACTCCGCGGGCGCTGATTCCACTTCGATAGATTTCTCTTTTGGGCTTCTCTTAATTCGTCAGCCATACCATCTATAATAGAGTTGATGTTAGATTTACTAAACTGTGACTGTCGTAATGACTGAAATCGATCAATGTATTTTTGAAAAAAATCGATGTCTTTAAACATTCGATTCCACCATGGATAATTGAAAAAATCTGTCCCTCGATCGCTAGTTTGGCTTCGCCATGTTCGTGGATTATTGTCNCTCCCATCCGTAGAGCCAAGTGCTCGATCAAAGTCCCATATCGGTCCNAAAACCAATTTGCCTCCTCNCGGAATATGCATGTANCCACTCAANCGAAGAGCATCAACATTGAAAGCGAGAACATTAAGTAAGTGGTGATCAATTGCTGCATCAACATCGATATATTTAGCGTAGCCCCTGTTAGGGTCGCGAAAATAGGATGCGTTTAATGACGTTCCCATGTCATTCAGAAATTTACGAAGAGCTTTTTCGTGTGGATCNAATTCATTGGATTCCATTTGCTCTTCTTTTGGGTANACATATTTTATTCCCTGTCCAGCAGCGCTAAATCCAGAATCACCAGGATCCGCGCGATCTATTTTTAATATATAACCTCCNGATACCTCNGGAGANGATTTGTGTTCAGAGAATATTTTTTCAACATCGACACGGTCTGAGTCGCGATCGATTTTTTCCATTAAGGCATATACACCGTAATAATCAGCTGTTGATAAAGCTCCACCGCCAGTGTTCATATAAAGCTCCACAAAACGAGTACGTGGAGCGTACCGGCCAATCTGTCTGCTTAATTCAAAGATAAATGGATTATGCATTAGAGTGAGGTCAAAGTTGTAAGGTCCCCATAAAACCCAATCCGATTCATTAGGCATTCCAATCAAANCAAGATTTCTATCTTGTCCAAATTCATNCTGGATTTCCATCGATAGTGATGATTTAGATCTTCCACCAGTACTTGAGCCGCGAGTCTTAATTCCAACTTGGCTAACAACCGTTAAGGGATCTTTGAAACGACCTCTGCCATTACTAGGTTCTATGATTGCCATTGATGCAGTTTGATAGTCTCCCGATGGAGGTCTGCCATCACCATAGTTCTCTAGGATGATTAACGGCAGGTTAGAAGATCTATTTGCTAAGCTGCTTTGTAATTCAAAATATGTTTCGCTGCTTATTGGCCCCATTGCTCCCTGAGGGTGCACTAGCCTTGCCTTAATTGAAGTCGTGTCCCTGAGCGTNAGTTGGTTAGTGTAAACTGGCGATGTTTCATTTGGGATGGAGCCGTCGGTAGTATAATGAATCTTTGATTCTGGATTTGCTGTTTCCTCTTTTGTTAATTCAATTTGCAATGAAGTTTGAAATGTTTGGCTTGGTTTTGTGAATAAGACTCCATCTTCTACTCCAGAGATTGTTTCGTTATTTCGTTCGCCCGGAGAAGGCTGAAACATGAAACCATATGTGTCCTTAACTTCAGTTTTTTTGTAGGCGATGATTTCTGGATGGATTAATAAATCTGAGCTTGTTACTTGATTATTTAAACCTTGGATAGCGAGTATATTTGATCCCTCTCTCATTATTTCAGAGAAACCAGATATGCTGAATTCAACGGGTGTGATTGCAATTGAATCTGGACGATTTTGTGGGGCTCCAGATTTCCAGTTTAGAGTTCGAGGAGAATTATCACTGGCAATCTTTTTACCATTAATATATGCCGTAAAACCATCCTCGTATTTCAGGCGGAGAATTACTTCTTCGAAGTCGGCTAGATTAGCTACATCAAATGGTACGCGAATATAAACCGATTCGGTACTATTTCGCATTGTGCTAACATTAAGTCCAATCCGATTACCATAATCATAGCCGACTCCGGTCTTGCCTAATTTCCAATTGCTATCATCAAAATTAAAATCTTTCCATCCTTTACCATCATTAACGTTTTTTGGTACTAGCGCCCGAGCTGGTGATTTCTCTCGGAGCAAAATAACTTCGTTTCGTTTCGTATTACCTTTACCAAAAGATACATCATCAAATTGTTTGGGATAATCTGGCCCAAACTCATAAACAGCCTGACCTTCTACATTTAAAAGTGCTAGATATCCTGTTTCACTGTTTAATTTGAAATCCGTGTGTAGTGGTGCATTCATGCTAGTACGATTTTTTCCTGATGCAAACACCACACGGTATTCTTTCGATCTAAGATTTATATTTGGGAAAGTCCATTTTTCCTGATGAGTTGGATCATCAGTTAAAGCCCAACCTTGGAGTCTTATCAAACTTCCACTTGGATTAAAAATTTCGATCCAGTCAGATCGATCGCTATCGTCATCAACAATTGTTGATCGGTTGACTGCCATAAACTCCGATATAATCGGGTTCGCCCAAGTTAATGAACAGCTAAGTAGCAGTAGGAAAGTCGGAGAAAATAAAATTTTACTCATGGTGTTTTGAGTTTTTTGAAGATATGCAAATTATTAATAATAAGAAATTGTAACAGAATTGAGACCACTAAAAGTCCAAAAACATATCAATCCATTAATAATGAATCAAACATATCAATCCATTAATAATGATGGTAGCCATAGAACAAGAGAGGGAAATAATACTATTAATAAGAGAGTTAAAACGTTTGCAGCAAGAAAGGGAAGAGCTCCTCGAAATATGATGCCAATTCTAAGACCTGAAACAGCCGAGCATACATTGAGGCAATTACCAACTGGCGGTGTGCATGCTCCAACAGCCAGTCCAATTACCAGTACTACACCAAATAATATGGGTGAGCCACCGGCTGAAATTATTATCGGCAAAAAAATTGGTGTTAGCAAAAGTATAGCCGGGCTGACATCAATAAATGTTCCCGCCAATAGTATAATTACTATCATTAGGAGCATTAGCCAAAAAAGTGACAGATCAAAGCTTTCAACTGAATATGCCAAATCATCTGGTAATCTTTCGTAAGCCAGTATCCAAATAAATAATTTAGAAAATGCTATAATGATCATGATTTTAGCACTTGTCAGAATAGAATAGCGTAACGCATTAATAAATTTTTCAAGTGTTAGTTTTCGCGTCAAAATGCACCCAATTGCAATTGCGTAAAAAACACCTAGCCCCGCAGATTCAGTTGCTGTGGCTATTCCTAAAACGACAGTCCCAACTACAAAAATCGGAAGCAAGAGGATATAAGAGGCTTGAAAAGTTTCTTTCAAAAAAATACTTAATTTGAAATTAGTGTTCTCTTTTGGATAATTTNTTTTGGTTGATATCCACAATGTAAAAACAATTTGAAATACTCCAACCATAAGTCCAGGTATAACTCCACCTAAGAATAATTTNCCAACTGATTCCTGCGCGGTTATGGCATAAAGAACCATTGGAATACTAGGTGGGATAATCATGCCCATGGTTGAGGAGGCAACTGTTAACCCTGCGGCAAATTGGTTCGGATAACCTCGTTGTTTCATTTCAGGTATGAGTATTGATCCAATTGAGGCTGTGTCGGATGTTGACGACCCTGAAATTCCACCGAACAACATGCTTGAAGATATATTGACCAGTCCTAGCCCGCCTCGAAACCGGCCGACGATAAGCATACAGTAATCAATTAATCTGCCAGTAATCCCGCTGGCATTCATTAATTGTCCCATAAAAATAAAGAGCGGAAGGGCTATTAAAGCATATGAATCCATTCCTGCCATCAATTGTTGAGGCATGACCACCATAAGTCCTGGTTCATGAGCAAGAAAATAGCACAATGCGGACAATCCAAGTGAATAGGCAATAGGAACGCCCAAGANTAGGAAGATCAAAAGGCTAATNAGTAAGACAGCCATTATGAATAGTCTTTAACTTTNGAATTAGNATTGAAATTAGGTTGGTTTAGATCCCNNTCTTTTGTTTTATCTAAGCCTACAATTGCAGAAGTAATGCAATATAAGGTGGCAAACCCGCAACCTAACGGAATGCTAATTTGTACCACTGAACGTGTTGCTCCAAGTGTGGGCATGAGATTATCTCCTGTTTGAGAAATCCAAGGAATACTATACCAAGCAATAATTAAATTAATTAGTCCGACAAGAGCCAATTGCATTTTGCCCAAGTACTTTGCGAAGTCTTGTGAAAGCTTATCTTCAAGAATATTAATAGAAATATGACTGCGTTGCCCCACNGCTATTGCTGATCCAATTGCGGTTGTGTAGATGAATAAAATAGTGATTATCTCGTTAGCACCTGAAATGGAGGAATTAAATATATACCTTAGTGCAACTAACAAAATAACTATTGCAAGGAGTGAAAGAAAATTAATGCATATCAAGCATTCTAAAAAATGTGTCAATTTAGCATGGAATCTTTTCATGGATTTGCGTTTTTGCCTTTCGACACTTTTTGTGCTTTTTGGATCTCTTCCAATGTTATAATGCCTTTGTCTTCAAAGTATTGATATACTGGTTTAACTGCTCTGCGAAAAGCTGCTAGTTCATGGCCTTTAACATAGTTGACTTCTATTTTAGGATTGTTTGAAATTTTTTTTATATACTCAGATTCTTTTTCCCGGTTTATACGGTCGCTAAATTCCATTGATTCTCGACTTACTTCATCAAAAATATTTTTTAAATCATCAGGGAGTGACTCGTACCATTTAAGGTTAACCATTAATGGATCAGGGCCTGTAGCATAGTTGGTGATGGTTAGGTACTTGGAGACCTCATGAATCTTAAAATCCCAAATATTTGAAGGTGCATTGTCCTGGCCGTCTACTACTCCGGTAAGTAAAGATTGATAGACTTCAACATATGGTAATTCCTGAGGGTTTGCTCCAAAGGCTTTTGACGTTTCAATATATACTTCTTGGCTTGGAACTCGCATCTTGAGTCCCTTTAGGTCATCAGGGTGTTTGATTGGTTTTTTNTTGTTAGTATGGGCTCTAAATCCCTGTGATATGCCTATCGCAGGGACNTGGAATCCCCATTTTCTAGCTCCCTTATTTATTTCCATTGCGAATTCGCTTTGGACTAATCTTTGAGCCTGATCCCAGTTGTCGACAAGAAATGGCAATGTGAATAGCATAAATTTTGGGTTTGCATCAGCGAAATAACCACCTCTTGTTCCTTGTAAAACNCCGGTTAATACAAAATCCATTAACTCTCGTTCGTTTCCGAGAACACCTCCAAAAAATAAATCGACTTTAATTCGACCATTAGAGCGTTTCTCCAATTGGTCTTTAAAAAAAATCATCGATTTGCTTCTTAGTGCATCTTTTGGCTGTTCATTTGAATAACGGAAAACGAATTCTGCAGATGGTTTATCACTGCAGGATATTGCAAGAAGTGTCAGATATATAAAAGGAACCCACTTGTAAAGAGGGATACTAAAAGTAGATTTCCATTTATTAAACATTCAATTTACCAATCAAAGAGTTCTTTGAATTTTGGTAATGAGGCCCTGTAACCATCTTCAAATGAGCCACCTTCAGGTCGGTAAACACTTTCTAATGATATATAACCATTGTAGTTGTTTAGCTTCATTTCATTCGCTAAAGGTTCCAGATATGGGGCCATATCACCTTTACCCATTTCACAAAATTCTACATGCGCATGAGCCATGTTAACCTTCGCATCTTTGATATGAAAGTGGCCTATATAACCATCCTTAAGAGCTTCCCAGCCATCAGGATATGTTGGTTCGTTTGCGTACAAGCTATTTGCAGGGTCCCACAAAATGCGCAGGCGATCGCTTCCGATATCATTAATTAACTTTTTACCTAACCAGGCTGAAGGCACCATGGCATTGTTGCCAGTCTCAAGTACTAGATTAATATTTTTTTCTTCAGCCAATTTCACGGGAAGTTCCAGTAATTTTAGCAGCTTATCCCATGCTCCTGTACTAGTTACCCAGTGGTCTGCTCCCATTGATCCAAAAAGAATCATTTCTCTTCTAAAGCTCATAATACGTACCACGTTTGTATCTAATTCCCGTGCCATATCAATGCAGCGATGCAGACCATCCATATGGCGATTGTAATTTTTATCACCGACCTCTGTATCACCAACAAGCATGCCGGCAAAATTATGCCGAGAAATACATGAAACCTGCATTTCATACGCCTTGATAAGTGATTGAGCCTTTGTGATTTCTGCATCATTCAAATCTCCAACTTCTTTGTCCCATAGATACTGTAATTCGGCATACTTTAAGCCGGTTTCATTCATTACAGTCAGGGCGTGTTCAAATTCCCTGCTGATTCCATCAGTAATAACTCCCAATTTTGGCATTGCTTATTTGATATTTATTTTTTGATTACCATTTAACTTCTGTGTCGGCAATTTGTTCGAGCAAGCGGACTATTGACCAGTTATCTTCTTCTGGGAAGAGAGATATACCTGATTGGAATAGTTCATATGCTGCAGCAGTGGTAAACATGGCAACCCCGTTCTGTTTAGCCATATCCATGCTGATGCCTAGATCCTTATACATGGTTTGAATCTGACTGCCTGTATCTTTGAATGCACGGTCCATTATGAGTTTCGAGCAGTTTTTTAGAAGTGGACTGCCAACTCCGCTTGCTCCAAATACTTCGTGCATAACTTCACCACTGACTCCAGCTTTTGCGCCAAGGACAAGAGATTCAAATATTGCTGTGAATGTCGAACCGATTAAAGCTTGTAGAGCTGCTTTTACTGTTTGCCCCATACCAATTTCTTCGCCTACATGAAAAATCTTTTCTCCGACTCCCTTTAGAACATCTCGATGTTCATCAAATGTTTCTTTGGAAGAAGCT
>PAOJ01000073.1 GCA_002708005.1 Verrucomicrobiales bacterium
CGAAGATTTCCATTTTGATTAAATCCTCTTAGAAAGTCTTTTAAGAAGCTACATTTCATGATACTTTTTTAGCCAAATCCCAATGAAAACTCATTCTGTTTTAATATCATTCGTATTTATATTATCTGTAAAATTAAGCATATGGGGAAATGGTCTTTTGACAGCTATTCCTGATTTATCATCTCAAGCCATTGAGTCATTGGTGGCACACTATGATGGTTCTAAGGGAGTTGAGACAGATGGGAATACTGTTGTCTCTTGGACGCCAGTAGATAGTAATGGTCAATTATTGGATGAGATGATTGTTCAATCTGCTCAAAAAGGTAATGGCGGTCCTGAGCTTATATCATATGATGCAGCTGGAAAATTAAGTTTTGATGATACAAGTGTCAGTGCAGACGGAAGATATCTCACCGGAAAACTAAGTAATGCTGAAACCAAAGAGTTTACTGTTTTTTGGCTTGGGTACTACAAGGCTGCTGCCCCTTTTGCTGCTTCAGGAACATATGCATATAATATTGGTTTGAGTAACACATCTCACCAAAGGGATGATGGCAAAGGCGGATTTGTAATAGAGCAGTATAATGGGACGACCTATTCAGGGGACGACATTACAAAATATGATGATCAAACTACGGTTTGGAGTACGGTATTAACCGCCGACAGTCATTCTTTTTATGCAAATGGAAAGAATTTAAATCTCGGGGGAATGCCCACAAATAATATTAAAGCCAATGCAGATATCGTTATTGGTGCGTACAGTTCGAGTGGGTACGATTTTGTTGGGGAAATTCAACAGTTGATGATTTTCAATTCTGCGCTTAATGCTGTTGATAGAAAACTAATAGAAAACCACCTATACGGTAGCGAGATACCTGGAGATGATAATAAGGAGGATATTAAACCAGAAATTTCTATAAAAAGAGGTTCAGANTCTANTCAGTTGACCATATCTAAAAATTCCCATTTGCTTTCATCCTTTGACTTGGAGAATTGGTTTATTGTTCCTGAAGCTGGTTCATTGTTTTCCATTCCTACTGATAAAGATAAAGCATTTTATCAGGCTGCTTCCGAGTTTGATGAAATACCAAGCGGAGTCATCCTTAGGACCAAGGTTTCATCTGATACATGGAGAGAGGCTGAGTATCATTTGGATACAGGGGAATTTTTCTTTATCGGTGAGCAGGCTCANGGATTTGATCATTATACAACGAATGGTAATGATCTATGGTGGTGTTATATGAATACTACAAACAAGGGTTCAGGACTTCTGGAGTTNTTAATAGATAANAATATAAATTCAATGTTTGATAAGTCAAAGTCAGTTGAAAATGGTTGGCTTGGCTATGAGTCAGATATTTACACCTTTCTTAGGCTTAAACCGTTAGATTCACAAAAAACTTTTGTAAACCAAGAGGAGCCTGAAATAATAGGAAACAATGATACAACTGAAGCTTACACAAAAGATTACAAGGAAATTGATAATAGCGAAATTCATTTTGCGCTATATAAGAACGGAAATAATGGGAATATTTACATGGGGATTGGGGGGCCTTCTGTAATAAATGTTGTTGATAAATTGCCGCCTGGAGATGGTAGTTCGAATAGGGATAATGGAATTAGAGGTGATATTGCTTTTAAAGCATTAATAACTCTTTCAAAGACTCATAAATTAGAATTAATTAATATGTTTCTTCCTCGCAAAGCAATATATGAAGATAATTCAGATGCCTATAATTATGTTCATCCAGACGGGCTTTAATTTTAATATTAGTTATAAAGAAAACTTAGATTGTAATGGCAAATTATCTTAGTCAAAGCTGGCTTATTCCACGTCGTCATTTTTTGCGAGGCTTAGGCGTCTCCCTTGGATTGCCTATGCTTGATTGTATGCGGTCGTTGAGTGCCGTAGAGAAAGTTAAGCGCCCTAGTCGTAGTATTTTCATTTACTTGCCAAATGGGGTAAACACTTATGAATATGAATTGATTCAGTCGGGCAAGAATTATGAATTTTCTCGTATTCTCGCGCCATTGGCTAAACATAGGAATAATATTACACCGATTAGCGGGCTTTATCATCCTAATGCATTCGGTATAGCTCATAGCGCAACACAAACATGGCTCACTGGAGCTAAGCATGGGCCAACGGATAAGAATACTGTTTCAGTTGATCAGATGATAGCGAGCCTAACAGCATCAAAGACTCGGTTCCCATCACTCGAGTTGAGTAATCAAGGCCAACCATTGTCGGTCAGTCCTGATGGTATCGCTCTTCCTACTGAAAGAAATCCAGCGGTCGTTTTTCAAGATTTATTTGTTGAACCTAAGGGCGGTGTTCATAAGCAGCGTCGTCGTTTGCAACGTAAACAAAGCATGCTTGATCTAGTCATGGAAGATGCAAAATCTCTTTCCAATAAAATAGGCAATGAAGATCGAGGAAGGCTTGCTCAGTACTTGACGGCAGTTCGCGAAGTGGAGATTCGGACAGAACGTGCAGAGGTATGGCTGGAAACTCCGAGGCCCCAAATTGAATCGAGTGTAGCAGCAAAACTTAATCGTAATATTCAGTTGGAAAGGCTAGGAGAGTATTTACGGACAATGTACGATATTATCGTCTTAGCTTTCCAGACTGATATGACACGGGTAGTGACGTTCAATACCGGAAATGAAGGGACTGGCCCGTCTGTTCCAGAGATTGGCATCAGTCGAGATCGGCACTCGCTATCACATCACAATGGAGACAAAGAGATTCTTCAGCAACTAACTCGGAGTGACGAATTCAATATCCAGCAATTTGCTTATTTCCTCGATAAGCTCTCGGAGTTCAAGGATGGAGAGGGATCACTGCTTGATACAACTGTTTGTCTTTATGGGAGTGGACTTTCGTATGGCAATAGCCACGGGACCACTAGTCTTCCGCTGGTGCTTGCCGGCGGGGCTTCGCTGGGGCTCAAGCATGGGGCTCACGTCGACTACAACCAACAGGTTAAAAATTTTAAAGGATATGGTGATGGTATCAGTATGTATCATAGTCCGATTAATTCTAAAGCCCACTTTAGCAATTTACTTCTGACTATTGCTCATAAAATGGGAGTCCAAAAAGAAACATTTTCAGACTCCAATGGAGTGGTATCGGAGGTTCTCTCATGATGTTGTTAATGCGTCTTTTGGCTCATAGTGGCTTATTATTAGTTTTGTGCCTTGCCGCAAGGAATGTGTTAACAGCTGAGAACATTAGGGAGGCCCTGCAGAATCACGTGCCTAAATCTGGCGTTTTTCCTCCGGCAGATGCAGGTATTCATTTAGATGGTGATTTAGTGGTGAGTGATCCAATAAATCGGCGCGGCGCTTTGCGCAAAAGCCAACATTCTAAGCGTCATTATTTTGCTATGCTTCCCTACGGGATGGTGTGGTACCACGGAGCGCCTGCTGATGTGCGTGACATCCCGATTGGTACGCATATGCATGGTAGATTCCTGCTGCCTTTGGAAGGAGAAGAGAATACCATTCCAATTGCTAAAGAAGATCTCAAGGTAAATTCGGATTATCGCTACAACCATGCAATTTTGATTGAAGACGATGCTAGTTTCTATTCTCGCCGAGGCCGTTCTTGGAAAGTTCTTGGCTTTGAAAATGGTGGAGGCCCAGCTCCGCGATTGAAGCTTTCTGTAGAGCCTGTAGGACCTGAAATCGAAGGAGCTATCAATAAGCCCGTTTTATTCGATATTGATGAGTCGACCCGAGTTTGGAGAAAGCGTCAATTGGTAGGTAAAGACCAAATTAAAACTGGGCATAATATTCAAGTNAATTTGACATGGGGACCATTTGATAGTTTGGCAACTATCGATGTTTGGTTAGACGAAGAGAGCNTGGCTGCCTGTAGAGAAATCCAACGCCAAAGACACTTAAGATTAATCCGTTCTAGATTTCTTCCTGGTTGGGTTGATGCTGTGAAAAACTATGATACCGGGGGAGGTGAGATTACAGTAACGTTATTCGGTGGAATGGACCCGGTTCTTTATAAAGAAATTGAGAAAGTTAAAACATCGAAGATATCTGATGCGGCAACAACTCTGAGGACTTGGAGTTATCATCAGGAATATTCTGTACGCGGGAATAGAATCAAATGGAAGGTTGCTGAGAATCCGCCCTTGGGAAGCAGTGGAATTCAGATACAATTCAAAATTCCTCAGATGTTGGAAGGATTTAGGCAGGGCCGAATCGTTCGACTGAAGGGGCCATGGACATATGTTTTGTTACCTGCTGATGAATGGATTGCAAGTCCCAAAGACTTTGAATTGTCTTCGAAACTTCGTTTGCCATGACTAATCGAAAAATTTGTGTGAGAACATTTTTAGGTTCTTGGAATTTATATATAATTTTCGTTGTATTTTGTTTGATGTCTACCATGGCAAGTGCTCTGGAGGAATTTGAAAAAACATCACAGGACTTCTTAAAAAAATATTGTTTAAGGTGTCACGATAGTTCCAAACAAAAGGGTAAGTTTCGTATAGATAATCTCTCGAGTGATTTTAATAATCATTTGATCGCAGAAAAGTGGAACGAAGTTAGATTTCGTATTACTGCAAGTGAAATGCCGCCAGAGGATGAAATTCAGCCTACAGCAGAGGAAATTGGCAATATTGTTGATAAGCTCACTCAAAAGATTCGTGAAGGGTCTGCTGTCCGTATGGCGCAACGAGCTTCAATGGAGCACTATCGTCTTAGTCGAGAGGAGTATGCTCACACCATTTATGATCTGCTAGGAGTTGTATATGATGTTGAGGCGCCTGGTGCATTAAATGAAGATCCTCGCTGGAGAGGATTTAATCGTATTGGTGCATTATTATCCGTCGCCCCTTCGCATATCGAACGTTATTTCGTGGCGGCTGAAGCCGTGATTGAACTTGCCTTACCGGATGCTGATTTTTCAACCAAAACCAACCGCAATATAGCAGGGAATGGAAAGCGGCGTCTTCTCCAATTGGGAGAGGGCTGGAGTTTTGATTTGAAGCATCCCGGTCGCTATCGCCTTAGGATTCGTGGTAGCGGGTTGTCTGCATTTACTGGACGTGTTCCTCATATGTCGATTTGGCATAAGCATCACAAGAGGTCTTTTGATGGAGTTGATCTAGTTGCTTCAGAAGACGAGCCAGTCACCATTGAACTGGAAGGTCTATTTCCTGCAGGTGGATATGAAATCCGAAATCACGCCCGAACGCAAAAGCATGCTAATGGTGCTTATAAGCTTTTTCGTAACGAACTAATTGATGCAACTAATTCTGTTTTATCTTTGAAAGATGCACACCCATCCCCCAGAACTAAGGTTGTGGATGATAAGGGNAGACCAGTAATGCCTTTACTTATTATTGATTGGATTGAGATAGAGGGACCTATAAGTACTGCGGCTGATTTGGCCAAGAGGAAAGGTCTGATGCCTTCGAATGAAAACGATACCTTCGAAATTAAAAAATGTTTAAAGTATTTTGCTGAAAGGGCTTGGCGCCGTCCTGTGATAGATGAAGAAATCGAACCATATTTAAATTATATAAATGCAGAGCGAGAAACTGATGAGCCATTCCGATCGGTTTATCGCTCAGCACTTGCTAGTATTTTAATTTCTCGCAGTTTTTTCAACTTGGTGGAGGGCTCGCCGAAAGATAAACGATTACATTTGAATGATTTTGAATTAGCTAGTCGTCTTTCTTTTTTTCTGTGGAGTTCCATGCCGGATGAGCAACTTTTTTCCGTTGCACGTAATGGGGAACTTAATATTTCTTCAAAATTAGAAGAAGAATTCAACCGAATGATCGCCGACCCGAAGATTGAACGCTTTCTTGATTCATTTTCTAGGCAGTGGCTTCAGTTGCATCGAGTTGGTATGTTTCAACCAGACCCTGAGCTTTATCCTGAATATGATCCTTGGCTTGAAGAGAGTATGGTGAAAGAGAGTNNAGCCTACTTTGCAGAACTATTCAGAAAGAATTTGCCATTNCGCGAAGCGGTTGACTCAAACTGGACAGTGCTTAATTCGCGATTAGCTATTCATTATGGAATTTCCATGCCTTATCCAAAGCAACTTACACGTATAAAGCTTGATCCAGAAATTAATAGGGGAGGATTGTTAACTCATGCTTCTATTCTTTCGTTGTCTTCCGATGGAACGCGTCATCGACCGGTTCATCGTGGTGCATGGGTTTCTGAGGCTATTTTATCNCACACTCCACCACCACCACCACCCAATGTAGCTCCATTGGAGCCGATATTGGGCGATAAGCCAAAAATAACAATAAGATCGCAAATTGAGGCCCATGCAACTGATCCCAATTGTGCTTCTTGTCATTCCAAAATTGACCCCTTGGGCTTGGCTTTCGAAAATTTTGATGCAATAGGTCGCTGGCGTGANACTGAAAAAGTGCAAGGTGGNGTCGGTAAGGATCCTTTGGTAAATGCTTCGGGCATTATGCCCGATGGACAAGCTTTTAGTAATTCGTTTGAGTTTAAGAAATTACTAGCCGATCATGATCTCCTTGCTGAGGCGTTTATAGAGCATTTGGCTACCTATGCATTGAGACGAATCATGACTGTAGATGACATGTCTCAACTTCGATCAATTGTTGAATCTACAAAAAGGGATGATCACCGGCTTGCCAACTTAATACGNAAATTCGTTCTCTCCGATTTATTTAGTAAGCGTTAAATATTAGAGCTTTGATGAACCAGCAAACTGAACATGCTTTTGTATTAAAAAGCGTAGCTATAATTATTACTTTTTGCTTTGGATATGCCAATTTGAGATATGTTGTCTTTGGCCCTGAAGGCTTAGCGCATATACCCCTGTATATTATGAATAAGGCCTTGTCTTGGTCAGGACTTTTTATAATCGGATTGTCGAAGGTTTTGCGTCAGTCAGAAATGAGTAGAATGGCAGGTTTAATAGGTGCAGTATTGATTGGCATGCATGTGGTGATGTCTCTGCTCATCCTTCGCCCTGAGTATTTGGGTAAGTTTTTTAACAGTTTAGATGGTATGCGTATGACATGGAATGGAGAAGTTTCAATGCTATTTGGTGTTCTAGGGTTGTTGTTTCTGATGTGTCTTGTTTGGAATACGGCAACTGTACATAAGGGAGTGAATAAATTAAGTGAGATAAAAAGCATTTTTCCGAGGCCTATTAATATGTTGCTTTTTTGCGGAGCAATTCACGTATTTTTTATGGGCTGGGAAGACTGGTTTGAGCCTTCTAATTGGACAAAGTTTGGTTATTTTCCACCCATTTCAATGCTCTCCTTCTTTACGGCAATAATATTTCTTTTNGCTCGAAAACCTTCCCTTAAAACAACGATTGAAGAGAGTTAANNACNAATGAAACAGATACTGATCACAATNTTAGCTATGTTGCTAATTGGATGTATAGGAATATCATCGAAAGAAAATTTNAAGGATGAAACCTCAAATAAGATTGAGTCAATAGACGAGCTTTCATGGCTTATCGGGAGTTGGGAGGGNCCGGTATATGGCGGAGTACTTGAAGAAACCTGGCTTCCTCCCAGNGGAAATACGGTTACGGCAATTGTNAGACTAACCAAGAACNNNATTACTAAGTTTGTCGAAATTATTAGAATCGAAAAAATCGGTAATACTCTNGAATTGAGATTGCAAATTTTTGATTCACCTTTTCTGCCTCGATTTAAAAAACCTCATGTTTTTAGACTATCAAAAATAGGACAACAAATGATCGAATTTAAAGGCGTGAGTGANGGTTCTCATAAGAAATTAANTTATGTGAGAATAAGCTCTGGCGTGTTTAGGATTCAAATAGAAACTAATGAAGGTAACGAAATCATTATAAATTTAANGCCAACTAAAAAAATAAAATCTAGAGANAGCGACTATTCAGAGTCGGANCTTTTNCGNGGTAGTTATTACGCTCGGGTGGGAGATGCAGAAGAAGGNTTTGAAACTTTCTTNTATTTAAATATAAATNAAGATGATTTATTTGAGGCATGGGAGGAGGGAGAAGAAGGNGATAAGGTNANAGGTAAATGGGAATTAAAAGACAAAGTCTTAATACTTAAAGGTGAGAACTCCAATGAAGAAGTCNTAATAGTCCTTAATAAAGNNACAATGAGATTGCAGGAACTTTCAATAAACGGAGAAAAGGCTGAAGAATTATTAGAAGAAAATATCTTTTTTGAAAAAGAAATAGATTGAACTTTATGCACCCTTGTCATTCTGAACGGCGTATTTCTTCAAAACCTCAATATCAACAAATTCCGTCACACTTATGTGACAACTTTCTAATACGATTTCCGGTGCCATATCAGCATTCAGGGCCTCTATCCANCGATAGAGGCATAAACACCAACGATCACCAGCTTTTAGCCCTGGGAATTGATATTCTGGCACTGGGGTTGAAAGGTCGTTACCTTCTTCTTCACTAAATTTTAAGAATTCATCTGTCATAACNGCGCAGACAGTATGTAAACCTCTATCNTCAGCACAGGTATCACAAATGCCATTGCGNAAGAAACCAGTTACAGGATTCAGTGAGCAGGNTTGTAAATCACCACCAAGAACGTTTGATGCCATATCCAAAAGTTAGCAAGACTTGTCCTGTATTTGAAGTAAACTAGAGAGATTGTTGAATACTTTTTTTCATTAAATTTTCTTAGAGAATTTTCCATTAGTTTTCCAAGGNTTTTTTTGTTATGTTTAGTTTTAGGTTCCTTTAATTCATCTCAGTCTTTATGGTTTTTCTGGTTAGTTCTAAATCGATTGTGACTAAAGGAAAGCTTATAGCTGTCGTAGCAGTAGTTGTAATAATGTTACTGTTAGTGTTAGCCAATCGAAAAGAAAGCCCATCAGCNGGCACTTCTTTTGGGGCGAAAGGTGCTCCTGATGNATTTAAGGTTCTTCCNAACGAGGANAGGATTCCTACTCACTAATGATTTAAGAATATGAAATATTTTCTACTTATAGTCACAACTACGCTCTTGGGTGGTGTCATCGAGTCACTGCAATCGAAAGAAACGAAATCAGAGTNNTCAGCAGTCAANACCTTAGGTTTAGCGAGTNATGAATTNCCTCATGGGAAGCCAGAAGAAGTGGGNATGTCATCAGACACNTTAAAAGAGATAGATAAGTTGGTGCAACAATATGTAGATTCNGGCCGAATTGAGGGNGCTGTTATTGGAATAACCAGAAAAGGTAAGGTGATCTATTTTGAAGCTCATGGGATTTTAGANGGAAAAACGCNGAAGCCCATGCCCAAAGACTCTATTTTTATTATGGCATCTTCAACTAAGCCTGTGATTGGTGTGGCAACAATGATCTTAATTGACGATGGCCTTATCAAGCCCGATGACCCAGTATCTAAATATATTCCTGAATACAAAGNGCTAAAGGTTGCCATTCCTTTGGAGTCAGAAGACAAAGACCTTCAACTTAAAATAAAGGCTAAAAATAAACTTATCAAAAAANCGACATCTAAAACCAATGCGAAGAAAAAAAATGGCTGGNATGCAAATAATAAGAAAGAAGTTCCTAAATATCGACTTGAGAAGGTTCACNGACCTNTGACTATTCATGATCTGTTGACGCANACCGCCGGATTAGGAACTAAAGGAGGGTTGGGATCGAGAATAGTTACAGATCGTGCTTTACCAACAGATACTCTAGCTACTTGGGTCCCCAGAATGGCAGCTAAGCCGCTGGATTTTCAGCCTGGAACTCGCTGGGCATACAGTCCGGGAAGCGGGTTGATGGTGGTGGCGCGAATAATCGAAATAGCCTCAAAGATGTCCCTTCATGAGTTTGTGCAAACACGTATTCTTAATCCATTAAACATGAAAGATACTTACTGGGANGTNCCTGAAGACCAACTATACCGTATGCCCAATAAATTTCACAAAAAAGCTAAAGGCAATGGTAGATTTGTTGGTAAAGACTTAAGTGCTTATGTTTCAAATGCGGGGGGGCTATTTAGTACAACACGTGATTATCTGCATTTTCAACAAATGCTCTTAAACGGAGGAACTTTGTTTGGGAATCAAATTCTTAAACCTGAAACTGTTGCGATGATGACAGCTAATCAGGTTGGTAATCTTTTTGCCAAAGCAGCAAAGGGAGGCCCTGGTCAAGGTCATGGCTATACGACCNCTGTTACCCTGAACCAAGAAAAATCAAGAAATGGTCAAATTGCNGGTACTTATAGTTGGGGGGGAGCTGCCGGTACTATTTCTTGGACAACNCCATCTGAGAAACTNTCACTTGTTTATATGGTTCAAAATCCGTCTGATCTACCAAAGAAGATTGGATCAATTGTAAGAAAAGCTATTATCGACTGATTGTCCAGTTTAGTTTGTTTCTTAAAAAATTATGTGCTGACGTTTTTGCTCGGGCAGCAAATCCGTCTTAATAGTTGTGAGTGAGGCTGAAAATTAGGGGCAAAAAGTAATTCAATTAGGCAGCGAAAAAATTCAGATCCCCTCCAAGAAAGTAAGTAGTTATATCAATAATAAATTTAAATATTGAAGGAAAAATGAAACACATTTCAAAAATCCTGTTCTATCTATCATTATTTTTTCTTGGTGCTTCTGAAGNAGGGCATGGAAGTGAAAACAAAAAGAAGCAAAATTATTTTTTTAAAGAAGCTATCTCACGCGCTGTTCTTGAGAACTACTTAGCTAGAAGCGCAACTATTGCATCGTTGCTTCATTTTACTTTGGATGATGATTTGCGGATGATTCAAAACACTGGAGTTAAATTTGCCGGCCGTGTTATTTGGATGTGGGGTGGGGAATCTAAAATAGATGTTCTAATCAAAAAAGGTGTTCCGTTTGTAAAGCGAATTCACCAAATAGATCCGGAAATTATTCTTCAGGGTGCAATTTTTGAAATTATTACCACTGATGTAAATAATGTTGAAATACCAGCTGAGGTATTCAAGGAGTTTGGCTTAAATCCTGAGAATAGAAATTTTGAATATGAAAAAATGATATATCCATTTGGTCGAAGAGTTAACCATTGGGGAAAAGGTGCTTCAGTCCCGGACATGAGTAGAACTGAGACAAAAATGTGGTTTTTCTATGTAGCTAAGCGTTGGATTGATATGGGCCTAGAGGCGATTCATTTTGGGCAGGTCGAAATCATGGATGACCGTGACATGAGTCATATTCACTGGCGAGATATGATGGCTCGTATCCGTAGTTATGCAAAGAGTAATGCACGGCGTAATCTTATTCTTTGTGATGCCCATGTGCCAAGTGGTGGTATTGTTCATAATGGGAAGCTTATGTTTGATCTGCATTCATTTCCGTCACGACCTAAATCGCTAAAGGGGCAACCACATAAAGCTATTTTGGAAAAAGGATTCAGCGATAGTATATATGGTAGAAGCGCTGGAGGAACAACTCCAAGTGGATGGGCTTGTGAATCATTACCATACATTGTTGAGATAGATAATTTTGGAAATTCAGATCATACTGGAAAATTTAGAGAATCTGACAAAATCCATGTGTGGGGCTGGGATGAAATTAATTGGTTTATAAACCAATCAGAGTCATATCGTAATAAATGGTTAGAATACGCTTATAATTGGGTGAGAGTGAATGATTCTAATGGTTACTTTCAGCTGCCTTTAAGAAGGTTTCAACATTATTCAGCAAGCATGACTCCACCAAAAGGTAAAAGGCAGGAGGATACCATCAAGCAGATTTGGCAAAACTTGGACAGGTGAAAAAATGAAACTACACTTGTTTGCAAAAATAGAAATTGTAGTGGTGTTGAGTTGTAAGAGTTAAAACAAATTAAATTATTTAACTAGTTAGATTGTAGTTTATATCCATTAATTTGAAAATCTTATAAAACTCTTCAGTAAGAATTTCGTCTACGTCAAAAAAATGCATTTCACTNACAAAATCATTTTCGTCTAATGTTTGTATTCGATTTATACAGTCTTTGATAAGCGAATGGATGTAGTCTCGTTTCTTGTGTGATGACATTAGAAAAAATAGAATTATAAAAAAGGTGACCGACCTTTTTTCTTCAGTCGGCCACCTTAACCCTAACTATTTACACTTAACAAACAATCACATGTCACGATAAACAAATGACTGTAAACCTTTTAATCTTATTAAAGCTTAATGGCTGCTTCACTCCCCAATGAATCAACTGCAGAATAAGCAGGTTGACCGTGCTCACTAACATCCAATCCCATTTTTTCTTCTTCCTCTGTAACTCTTATTCCGCCTATAGCTTTCAATATGTGACAAAGAGCAAACGAAAATAGAAATGCAAATACGCAGACGGATAAACACCCAATAAGCTGACCNCTNATTGTGTAGCCTGAGTCAGTTGTATCAAATAACGCGCATGCTAAAGTGCCCCAAATTCCGCATATGCCGTGAACAGAGATTGCACCTACTGGATCGTCTATCTTCAAAACACTGTCGAAAAGAATTACAGAAAAAACCATTATAATTCCCGCAATTGCTCCNATANNNATTGCNCCAATAGGNGANACAATATCTGCGTTTGCNGTNATNCCGACTANACCNGCNAGAACNCCATTTAANGCCATTGANANNTCNGGCTTTCCAAACTTTATCCAAGCTACTGTAATTGCGGCAATTGCTCCAGCACATGCAGCGAGCGTTGTGGTGGTAAAGACTAATCCTAGTGGGCCAGGGTTTGCAGATAATACAGATCCTCCGTTAAATCCAAACCATCCTAAAAATAGAAGAAATACACCTATTGTCGCAAGTGGCATACTGTGGCCAAGTATTGGTTTTACTTTGCCATTTACATATTTTCCTGTTCTTGGGCCTAACACTATTACAGCAGCTAATGCCGCAAATCCTCCAAAGGCGTGAACAACGGTAGATCCAGCAAAATCTTTAAATCCAGCATCTCCGTTTAAACTGCCTAACCATCCTCCACCCCAATGCCAAGAACCTGCGATAGTGTATCCAAAGCCAACAAGAATCGTTGCATATATCATAAACGTACCAAGTTTAATTCGTTCTGCTACTGCACCTGAAACGATTGTGGCTGCTGTAGCTGCGAACATGGATTGGAAAATAAAGTCACCGTACCCGGTCATAGCTAAATCTAGCCCTCCATAGCTAAATGTAGAACCTCCATCAGCATTCAAATCACCGATACTTCCTCCTAAAGCTAGCCAACCACCAATAATCCAGTTATCACCGGGATAGTGAGTGTTGAAGCCCCACAATGCATAAGTTAAAACTCCAATAGAGATAATAAAAACATTCTTAAATAGAATGTTAACAGTGTTTTTTGCCTGACATAAACCAGACTCTAAACATGCAAACCCCAAGTGCATAATAAATACGAGTGCAGCAGCAATTACTGTCCATAGCATACTAGTTGTGAAGAAATCAAAGGCCGGAGCATAAACTCCAGACTCTTGAACCATTTCTACAAAGGCTGGTCCATATTCGTTTATGGCTTCCTCTTTTTCATTTGTCTCTAAAAGTGGGCCCAGATCACCAATATTAGTTGGTGGGGTTGGAGGAGAAGCTGTTTCTTGCGCCAATATTTGCATTGGCGTTAATGTTATTAGTGCAAAAAGAAATACACTTTTCAGTGAACCGATTAATTTCATTCTCATATAGTTAAGTTTAATATTTATATTTAGCTCTACATTTTTACTTTGTGCAAAATGCGGAAGCGCACAAAATCTATATAGCACTCTTCTTGCCAAAGTTTTTGAAGAAAGAATTAAAATTGTTTAAGTTGTTATTTGTTAATGACTTAAATCATTTTTTTGTGTGATTAGGTGCGTGTTTTTTGTCTTTATTGGCTGTCGTTTTAAATTCTTTCTGTAGGAATTTGCACATTTATCAGAGGAGGATTTAGAAGTCAAAAAAGTGAACCTGTAAGTGACTGTTTACTTTTCGCTCAAATAAATGAATATTTCATTTGAGAGAAAAAGATGGCTTAAGTTAGCTTACTTTGCGGTATTTGTAGTCTTACTAACCCGCATTACGCTAACATCCGCTAACCGATTTTGCGAAAAGCTAGTGGATAGAGAGGAACGGGAACTGAACTGATAATCTCGAACGGATTTATTCTTTAGGAAAATTGGTGCACTCGAAAGGACTCGAACCTTCACGCCTTTAGGGGCAC
>PAOJ01000074.1 GCA_002708005.1 Verrucomicrobiales bacterium
AAGACTTTTTTGGAGTATCATTTACTTGGGAAAAAGGTAATTGTGTCAGACGAGATTATCCAGGAGGAGCAGGTTAGGCCCCGCTGAAGACATTTTAGGATGATATAACTTCTTATTTTCTAACGGTTTAAAGGGTATTCACTTGACGGGGTTGAAGTTGCAAACGTAGGGTAAGCGTTTAGGCGCTATTCATGTTAGGCGATATTAAAGGCCTATTTTCCAATGATATTGGAATAGATTTGGGCACAGCGAACTCCCTTGTTTACGTTAGAGATAGGGGGATCGTTTTGCGTGAGCCATCTGTTGTCGCGATTGAGGCAGGAATGACTACTGTATTAGCTGTCGGTGATGAGGCTAAGCGAATGCTTGGCCGAACTCCTGGTAACATTGTAGCTATCCGCCCAATGAAAGATGGGGTTATTGCTGATTTTGAAATTACAGAGGCAATGCTCAGGAACTTTATACAAAAAGTTCATAACAGAAAACTTATTGCTCCTCGAGTTGTTGTAGCTGTTCCGTCAGGAATCACAGAGGTTGAAAAACGGGCAGTTAAGGATTCTGCGACTCATGCTGGAGCTCGAGAAGTTTACTTAATTGAACAACCAATGGCTTCTGCTATTGGTGTTGGCTTGCCGGTGCATGAGCCCACGGGCAATATGATTGTTGATATAGGTGGAGGCACATGTGAAATTGCTATTATTTCGCTTGCAGGTATTGTTTTTAGCCGAAGCCTACGTGTTGGTGGTGACGAATTTGATGATACAATTGTTGCCTACATGAAGCGCGCTTATAACTTAATGATAGGCGAACGCACTGCGGAGGAAATCAAAATAACGGTTGGATCCGCGTTTCCGCTCGAAGAAGAGCTTTCAATGGATGTTAAAGGCCGCGATTTNAGCGCTGGNTTGCCTCGGATTATGACGGTTAGATCTGAGGAGATTCGTGATGCATTGAAAGAGCCATTGAATAATATTCTAGAGTCCATAAGGCTAACATTGGAACGTTGCCCGCCAGAGCTCTCAGCNGACNTAGTNGACCGCGGTATTGTGGTTGCNGGTGGCGGAGCTCTTGTAAGAGGTATCGACCAATTAATAGCTAAAGAGACTGGCTTGCCAGTACATATTGCGGATTCTCCCCTAACTGCTGTAGCAGAGGGAACCGGAAAGGTTTTGCAGGAATTGCAGTTTCTCCGGAGGGTAGCATCTTCTAGTGCAGAATAAAGTGCGTTCGTCCCGTTGGAAAACGGGATGAAACAGTTTTTTTACAGGTCTAGACAGACGGCGGTTGGAGCGGTGCTCCTAGCGCTATTTTTGCTGCTTATTATTCCAGATGTTGCTCGGGCTAAGTTGAAGTCTTCCATTGGGGGAATGTTTCTTCCTGCAATAGGGATTAGTAATTTAGGTCATAGTACACTAGGAGTTNTTTCAAAGAAGTCCCTNACCTCACTACCAGATAAGACTAATAACCAAGTTTTAAATTCTGATCTCGAGATCGAGAATATTCATTTACGAGCAGAAAACTATCGATTACGAGAGGCTGCTGAATGGGGCCTGCGTATTCCTTGGCGAACAAAACTAGCTCAAGTTATTGGNAGAGATTCATTTAACTGGTGGCGNCGTGTAAAGTTGAATCTTGGTAGTCAAAATGGTNTNCGGCCTAATCAACCTTTAGTTTCTATTAGAGGAAANNTAGTTGGNCGAGTATCGGAGGTGGGATTNAAAACCTCTTGGGNCGTTTTATTGGGAGATCCAAACTGTCGTTTTTCCGCTTTAATAAAATCTTCACGCCAGCAAGGAGGAATAGTTTCTCCTAGGCGGTTTAATCCGAATTACCGTATTNTTGAAATGACTTATCTTCCAANTGATATAGAGGTTCGTCCGGGTTATTCTGTTGTGACTAGTGGTTTAGGAGGTGCATTTCCTAAAGAGATACCAGTTGGGCAGGTAGAAGATTCATGGTTATCTAGAGATGGTTTGTATAAAGAGGCAAGGATTAAAATTCATGCTGATTTGAATCGTTTAGAGGAAGTTCGAATNCTAACAGAGTACTAATTATGACTTTTAAAATTAGTAAAATNCTTTTACTCATCNTAGGGGCTTATGTCTTNACTTTTTTGCAGTCTCACTGGCATGGACCGAGGTTGTGGCTAGGGTTTCAGCCCGACTTGACACCTGCCTTATTAGTTTTTGTTGGTATGACTATGGGTGCAGGATATGTTTCTTCTTTGGCTTTAGTTTCGGGGCTATGGTTGGATAGTCTTTCAGCAAATCCTTTTGGAATTAGTGTTTTCCCTTTATTTTTTATCGGCTGGATTGTGTTTTGTATTCGTGAAAAAATTATGATTAGAGAATTCATGGCTCANCTTTATNTNGGTGTTATAGCNAGTTTGATTGTCTTCTTNTTGCAATTAATCCTTTTNAGAATGCTTTCAGTTAGTCCAATGATCGGNTGGGAAATGNTTTTTTGGTCATTTTTAAATGCATTTTTTTGTGGNNTATCTGTNCCTTTGTTTAACTTTTTNAATAAAGTGTTTATCAGATGGTTTTCACATTCNNCGTATGAACCAAATAAATGGTTAAATAATAATCGNCAAATTGTAAGAGGTAAGGATTAACANAGAATATGTTTATTTTCGATCAGTTAAGAAGCAAAGATGTGCCTGTNAAAATTATGGTGCTATTTATTATTTGNTGCTTTTTANTGCTGTCTGCGAAGTTATGGNCATTACAGGTTTCGGCTTCTGTTAGTTTTCAGGATAGGCAGGAAAATCAATCTGTAAGAGCAATACGGTTGCCGGCTACTCGAGGTAAAATTNTAGATAGAAACAAAAAACCATTAGCAGTTAATCGATTAAGGTTTGATGTTCATATATATATTGATGAATTGAGGTCTTTGTTTCGGGAACATTATTTTAATCTTAAAAAAGGTCGTANAATGAATCGGTCAGAGCAGCTTAAGCTTGGCAAGGAAGCCCGGTATCAAGTTGTCAGTAATCTTACAATGCAGGTTAGCATGCGTGTTGGAAAACCTCTGGTGCTAGATAGAAAAAGATTTCATAAACACTATGAAAAGANGCTTTATATACCCTTGCCTGTTATTCANGACCTTGCACCTAATCAAGTGGCAAAATTTGTTGAAATGATTCACGGCCTTCCAGGGGTTGGATTATCAGTTAATCCAGTACGGACCTATCCTAATGGTGAAATGGCTTTTCATACCCTTGGTTATCTTAGGAGGGAAGATAGTCCTGAAGATGATCGAGAAGTGCCATTTTCATACCGTTATCGAATGCCTGATTTTGTAGGGATAGACGGTCTAGAAGGAATCTATGATCGTGTTCTTCGGGGAGAGGCTGGANCTAAAGCTATTAGAGTTAATAATATTAGTTATCGAACGAGTGAGGATATTTGGACATGGCCTGAGTCAGGTCGGAATATTCAGTTGGCAATTAATCGTGAAATTCAGCTTGCTGCTGAAGAAGCTCTAAAATCAAATGGACCGGAAACTCGTGGGTCGATAATTGTAATGGATCCAAATAATGGTGACTTACTAGCTTTAGTTTCTAAGCCTGGTTTTGATTCGAATAAATTTATTTCAGGTTTTTCGAGAGAAGAAATTGCGCAGTTAAATGATAGTCAATTAAATCGTTGGATCAATCGAGCCTCCGGGAGTGGTAATGTTGCGTATCCACCTGGTTCTATTTTTAAAATTGTATCATCCATCGCCTATCTTGAAGAGGGGGTTATCAAAAATCCAAATAAAAAAATTTATAACAAGGGTTTCTTTAGGAATGAACAGCTATACCCAAACTACTCACTTGATGATACGGCTCCCTCAGGTGATTATGATTTTATTCGAGCATTTAAGCTTTCTTGTAATTCTTATTTTATACATTTCGCGCTAACCCCAGATGGTCAAACTGATCAATGGCGGCAAGGAAAGCGTATTTTAATAGATTGGGGTAATCGGTTCAGGCTCGGCCAAAAGACAATGCAACCATTATTGGTATCTGGGGAGGATCTGCCAAGTCCTTTGAGAGAGGGTAGGGGTTACTTTCCGCCTTTAGGAAATGAATACAAGAAAGAAAACCAATTCGGAAAAAAATCTAGATGGGCTGCAGGAGATGTAGCTAACCTTTGTATTGGTCAAGGGGAAATAACAGTGACTCCACTGCAAATGGCTGTAATGACTGCAGCCATAGCAAATGGAGGAAAGCTGATTCAGCCCCGTTTGGTGTTGAATGTTGGTTCTTTAAATCCAGACAACGAATCTTCAGTAAGAGAAATCCCAAAAAAAGTTGTAAAAAATCTTAACTTAAAAAATGAAACGGTTTCATTACTGCATGAAGCGATGCTAGCTGATGTTGATGATCCTGATGGTAGCGGAAGAGGGGCGAGGGTAAGAGGAATGTCAATAGGAGGGAAAACTGGGACCGCAGAGAAAAAAGTCCCTACTGGTAAATTTCATCCTAAAACCGGAGTAAGGCTATTTCGTATGGACCATATAACTTGGTTTGTATCATTTGCGCCAGTTGAATCGCCTAGATATGCTATGGTAGTAATGGTGGAGAGTGGATCTTCTGGTGGAAAAATCTGTGCCCCAATTGCGGGTCGCGTCTATAGAGCAATTCAGAAATTTGAAGGAAATAATGACAAAGGGGCCAAATTGGCTAATAGATGATGACCTCAATTTTGATGTATTTTAGTAAGTTGCGTGTTGATCTATTACTAGCATTTTGCCTGTTTGGATTAATGCTATTTGGTTCTACATTTATTTTAAGTGCGTCAATTGATCAATATGAAATTAATTCTTTATTTCATACTTATTTTTTTCGTCAGATCATATACTATTTTGTTGGTCTATCTTTAGCAGTTTTTTTTGTAATTATTGATTATCATCGATTATCTGGATATGCACAAACTTCTTACTGGATTATTATATTACTTCTTGTTTTGGTTTTAATACCAGGTATTGGGGAGGTACGTTTTGGTGCAAGACGTTGGTTTGATCTTGGTATAACACTAGTTCAACCATCAGAATTTGCGAAATTGGCGTTTATTTTTGCGTTGGCAGATTTCTTGACACGGCCAAGTGAGGAAATGTTTATGCCAGGAGTTTTTGTTAAAGCTATTGGGATGACTGCTTTGCCTTTTTTATTGATATTAAAAGAGCCTGATCTGGGTTCGTCTTTAGTATTTTTTCCGATTGGGACGGCGATGATGTTTGTAGCTGGAGTGCCTCTTCGTTTTTTGGGTAAGTTTCTCGGTTTTTCCACTGTTGTGGTTGTGTTAGTCGTTCTTAACGTTTTATATGCTCCTTCAGATTGGCGTATTCCTTTAAATGACTATCAACGCCATCGTTTGTTGGTATTTTTCAACAAAGATTTTGCTCCTGCTGATGCTACTCCTAGAGAGCGCAAGGAAGCGAGAGAGTTACAGAGGAGTCGAACTCATAATATTAGGCAGGCTGAAATTTCAGTTGGTTCTGGTGGCCTTGTAGGTAAAGGGTGGGGACAGGGGCCACAAACTAGATTGGGGTACCTTCCTAAAGGGGTGGCGCATAACGACTTTATTTTTTCTGTTATATCCGAGGAAACAGGCTTTTTAGGCAGTATTGGTGTATTAACGTTATATGCTCTTCTTCTTTTGAAGGGGATGCAAATTGCAGATCAGGCAAGGGACCGTCTTGGTAAGTTATTGGCAGTAGGGGTAGTGGCTATGATTTTTTGTCACGTATTTGTTAATATCGGAATGCATCTTAGGTTGATGCCTGTTACTGGTATTCCTTTGCCATTATTGAGTTATGGAGGTTCATCTGTTCTTAGTTCGTTAATCGCTATTGCTGTTCTCCAAAACGTAAAACTACATAGAAACTTATATTAAATAAAATGTCAGATAATAATTCATTTAAACGAGGTAAAAAACGAGGGATGAGATTTAAACCTTCCGGTGGTTTCAACCGGCGTCCTAGTCGATCTGGAATTAAGGCGCGTGCAGATGTTGAAAGNGTTAAGACNGCACAGGATGAAATTTACAATACNANAGAGCATGAACACGAAATTGTTCGTTCTGAGAATAANGCCCATGGNCTTTCNCCTAACGCAGACTTGGAATCTGCNAAGGCCCAGAGNCAGATGAANAATAAGGAAGNTGGTGTTGCNGANAGGNGAAGTGNAAAAAGGAATTCAGGTAGTNACGCTGAGAGTGANTCTAAAAAAACTTTTGAGCCGGTTCACCTNCCAGAAGAGCCNGCTAAATCTGTTACTGAAAAAATTAATAGGGCGGCAAAAAAANTCTANAGTAAAGTGAAAGGTGTCTTTAGNCCNATTCAGCATTCACACAAGGAAGTNTTNATTAATGCTGAGTCACTTGAAACTCGTGTTGCTGTTACAGTTAAAGGTCANCTTGAAAACCTTACNATAGAGAGAGTTGATGATATACGAATGGTAGGAAGTNTTTANAAGGGTAAGATTCGTAATTTAGAAGATGGGCTTAAAGCTGCATTTGTTGATATCGGNTATGAGAAAAATGCTTTTTTGCATTATTGGGATATAATTCCGAGTCCTCTTGATTCTTCCTATGATGTTGTTGACCGNGGGAAAAAGAAAAAGTTAAAGCCTAAAATTACTAATAAGGATATTCCCAAAAAATATCCTGCAGGTAGTGAGTTGATTGTACAAGTTACTAAAGGCCCGATAGGAACAAAAGGCCCACGAGTTACAACAAATGTTCTTATCCCTGGTAGATATTTAGTTTTGTTGCCTAACTCTGAGCAATCTGGTGTGTCGCGGAAAATCGAGAACAAGGAGGAACGTTCTCGTCTAAAGAAAATTGTTAGGGANCTTAATATACCGGAAGGGATGGGTGTAATAATTCGAACGGCTGGTGAAGGGCAGCGCAAAGCATATTTTATTAGGGATCTTGTAATATTGATAGAAGCTTGGAATCAGATTACGGATCGCGTTCATAGTCAGGATGCNGGTAGTTGTGTGTTTGAAGAGCCAGATCTTATAGAGCGGACAGTTCGAGANTTTTTGACTGAAGATATCGAGCGCATAGTAGTTGATAATCCTAATGAGGTAGATCGTGTCAAAGAACTAATAGGGCGTGTTTCTAAGCGCTCTATTGAAAAAGTCCACCGCTACGCTTTTTCAGAACCAATATTTGACCGTTTTGGTGTTACGAGGCAGTTGGAGACTGCTTATTTNAGGCAGGTTTCTTTACCTAGNGGGGGGTATATTATAATCGATGAAACTGAGGCTTTAGTGGCAATCGATGTTAATACTGGAAGTCATCGTAATAAGCGTAATAATAAGAAAGANCAGGACAAGACTTTGCTTAGGGTAAATTTGGAAGCTGCGGATGAAATTTGCCGTCAATTAAGATTGCGNAATATAGGGGGGCTAATTGTATTGGATTTTATAGACATGAAAGGGCCTCGTGATAGGAGAGAGGTTTATCAGCGAATGCGCGATTGTTTACGAAAGGANAAATCAAAGACACATGTTTTACCAATATCGGATCTTGGTTTAATGGAAATGACAAGGCAGCGTCAGTCTGAGAGTGTTAGNGAGACTGCATATTCGGATTGTGATCATTGTAGTGGNNGAGGAAAGCTCAAAAGCGCACTTACTATGAGTGTCGACATACAAAGNAAGCTCGGTGAAATTATTAAGAAGCGAGATAAATTTGAGGAACGCCGNGAGCAGGAGTCAGATTTTAATCTTCGAGTTAATGTTCATCCTTCAGTATTAGAGAGACTTAGAAATGAGGATGAGGATATATTCATAGATATGGAAAAGANNTACCTAGTGAAAATTTCATTTAGAGCTGAGGAGNNTATGCACGAAGAAGAATTTGAAGTCTATGATGCAAATAATAACAAGAGTTTAGCTAAGATAGATANNTGATAGTTTTATTGGTTAGTAANTTTTAANGTAATATTAAATNTGTCNTTTAAGNTNATTAANANNGGTTANCNATNGCTTTAAGAAAAANATTTAGCCCCCGATTGAGCTCATAGTTCTTTTTGGNTGAGNAAATTCTGCTTTGCCAATTTGGTGGCCAGCTTCTTTTTTTAANACTATGTNTTTTATNTNAGATGCTAATTGGNNATCATNCGCACCATCTCGAATTAATGATTTTAGATCATGTTCNTTTNGGCTNAANAAACATGTTCTAATCTTNCCGTCAGAAGTCAANCGAATGCGGTTACAATTACTGCAAAATGGNTTTGTTACAGGTGCAATGATTCCAANCTCAGCTTNGGAGCCCGCAATAGACCATCTTGAAGCGGTTTCCGATAAGCTTTGAGCGGGTAAGGGGGCTATTGAGAACTTTGATTTAATTCGNTTTATAATCTCTTCACCTGGAACTACATGATTGCGTTGCCATATGCGAGCGGAATCAAGAGGCATAAATTCTATCATTCTTATNATNATCTTTTTCCTTATTGCNAAATCTANTAGTGATTCGATTTCGTGGTCATTGATACCTCTAATNATTACTGCATTTANTTTTATTGGTGTNAGNNCAAGAGATTTAGCTATTTCAATNGAGTCAATTATATCCTNTAATCCGTCAAATCCAGTTATTCTTTTAAAGTTTTTTTGATTTAGTGAGTCTAGACTGAGAGTTATCCTGTTAAGACCTGCTTCTTTTAGTTTTCTNGCAAAAATTGGGAATCTTGAGCCGTTACTTGTTAGTGAAAGATCTTTGATTGAGCCTAATTTAGAGATTGCGGAAATAAGAGANTCTATATTTCTTCTCAGTAATGGTTCTCCNCCAGTAATTCGGATTTTATTTACGCCAAATGATGATGCAGTNTTTACTATNCTTATAATTTCNTCAAAGGTTANNANNTCAGATTTAGNTTTCCAATTATGTGTNATTTTTTTCTCGTTGCATGCTTGAATNTCAGAGNTTTTTNTTGANNGNAAGNANTTTGCNGCNTCTTCAGTGTCTGGTAGGCAGTAGGCGCAGCGGAAATTACACCTATCTGTTACACTGATTCGCAAATCGCGAATTGTTCTGTTGTGTGTATCTCTTAGTACCCCGAGCTGAGTCATGGAGTATTTACATTTGATGCAGGCTTAGTTAGGTGATGGTGCAATTTTAACAGTTCCATCACTTTTTATTTCAACATTTAAATCCGTTTTATTAGAAGTTTCCTTTTTTGGCTTTCTTTCACTCATGCTCATCAATTTCGAACCGCCTTTTCTTCTGGCACTACCGTAAAGTCCTCGGCGAATCCATTCGAGTTTCTTTGAGGCCATAAGTTCACCTTGTAGTTTTAATACCTTCTGCCGAAGAACAGCAATGTCTTGAAATTGTTTTTCTAACTCAGCTTTTTCAGCTATTAGTTTATCTCGTTGCTTAAGAAGGTATTCGCGATCGGCTTCACTGGCTTCTAGTCTTCTTTCAATTGCAGTTATTTCCTCATCCTTTGAGACAATTTGCGTATTTAGAGTTTTAATTTGAGAGTCGTAATCTTTGTTCTTATTTTGCGCTGCTTCTAAATTATTATTTAAAGCCATGATTTTTTCATCTTTTGCGGCAAGTGCTTCGGCAGCTTGTTTTTGAAAAGAGGCGTATTCGGATAAATTAAGATTCAATTCTTTTTCCGCTTTTAGTAAACGATCTTGAGTAGTTGCTACTTTGGTGTTTGCGCTTTTTAATTCAGTCTCTAGGTTTGTTTTTTCAGAAGTCAGCTCTGTAATTTGCTTATCTTTAGATTCTATTGTTGTATTTTTTTCTGCAATTGTTGTNTTTTTTTCGTTTATAGTTTGAGAGAGGTAAATAACAGAAGAAGCACCTAAAACTACTGCAATAACTGCAAATATAAGTAAACCGTTTCCCTTCATAGTTAGAGGAAATTAAATGGAGGTGGCTTTAGTGGCAATAATAAATTCCTAAACTGAAATTTAAAAAAGATTTTTAACTGAATGTTTTTGGNTTTTTATTGGAAATTACTGTTTNTTTAAAATTGAACAATACGAATTGTTCCAATATTTGAATCAGATTCAAGTTCGGCTAAACAATCAGAATTTGGGATGCTATCTATATTTAATGCTGTTANTGCTTCCCCCCCTTGATGATCCCGACAAAGGCTCATATTAGCTATATTGATTCCATATTTACCTAGTACNGATCCTAAGTGGCCAACTATTCCAGGCGTGTCCTTATTCTCCATCATAAATAGAACTCCATCTGGTATAATTTCCACAGGCTGACTATTTAGTCGAACGATTCGGGGNTGTTGAGCAAGTCCAAAAAAAGAGCCTGCAACTGATATTTTTTCGTCGCCAGCCCAAGCTCGAATTTGAAGCCATTCGCGAAAGTCAACTTGTTCATTAGATTTAANCTCTTCAATTATTAATCCTCTTTCTTTTGCGACGGAGTGAACNTTCACAAGATTTACCNCTTCNCCTTCNGCAGCACCAAGAAATCCTTTTATGATTGAACGNGCAATTGGGTCGCCTGGTAATTCAGTTGCTAATCCNCCGTAGGTNATAGTAAGTCGTTCTGTNCCNGNTTGACCTAANTTTGCCAAAAGTAACCCCAGTTTTTCTCCAAGCTTNAGGTAAGGTTGTACTTTAGTCGAAGTTTGCGAATCAAGGCTTGGCATATTAATGGAATTGATGAGACTACCATGCAACAGATAGTCTGTAATTCCTTGTGCGACTTCCAGTCCAACATTGTCTTGGGCCTCTTTAGTGCTTGCCCCCAGATGNGGTGTAAGAATTAGGTTTGGACAGTTTCTGAGTTCNGANCNTTTATCAAGNGGNTCNGACTCGTATACATCNAGTGCTGCTCCAGCAATCAANCCNTCCTTTAAAGCNTNGAAAAGATCTTTCTCATTTATTATNCCTCCTCGCGCNCANTTAAGTAAACGNACTTCAGACTTCATTNTTGNAAAAGTATCCTTGTTAATCATGCCTCGTGTTTCATCTGTCAAAGGCATGTGGACGGTGATGAAATCTGAGGTNTTATAAATTTCATCTAGCGANGCGAGTTCTACTTGCAGTGCTTTAGCTCTAGATGGTGTTATATANGGATCGAACGCCATAACTCTCATGCCGAATGCAACTGCACGTCTAGCCACCTCNCCNCCAATGCGGCCCATCCCAAGTACACCTAAGGTTTTATTATANAGTTCAACCCCTTTATATGCTTTGCGGTTCCATTCTCCAGATTTCATTGAGCCATGTGCTTGAGGAATATTTCGAGCAAGTGCCATCATCATCGAGAAAGTTAGTTCACAGGTTGCGATGGTGTTGCCTCCTGGTGTATTCATTACAATAACACCATTTTGAGTTGCGGCTTCAATATCAATGTTATCAACACCCACTCCAGCGCGCCCAACAATTTTTAATTCATTCGACGATTCAATGATCGTCTTAGTAATTTTTGTTTCAGAACGAACAGCAACTGCTGATACATCTTTTACCAATTCTAGTAATTCCTCTTCTGAATGTGTTCGGTCCAGAATGATTGTTTCTATGCCGCTTTGATTTAGTAAGTGATCAATTCCTGTTTGAGAAATTGGATCGCAGACAAGTACTTTCATAAAATTAGAAATGTTTTTTGTTTATGCTTAGCCTTCACGTGTTTGAATACGCTCAAGTATTTTGCTGATTACTTCATCTTTTGGTTTACTGCCAAGATCTCCTTTGCCGTGCTCTCGGACAGCAAGATGATNTGATTCTTCTTCGCGTTTTCCAATTAGAAGTATGGTGTGAACTTTTTCTGTTTCGGCACGACGTATACGAGCACCGATTTTATCAGAAGTTGTGTCTATGCTTGTTCTAACCCCTTTTTTACGAAGTTGTAAATAGATGTTATTTGCANAATCAATTTGATCTTCTCCAAANGGCAATATCCTGACTTGATCAGGGGCAAGCCAAAGTGGGAAATTNCCAGCGTAATGCTCAATTAGAAATGCAATGAAACGTTCATGAGTTCCAAGTGGNGCTCTGTGAATGCACAATGGTACTTCGGTTTTATTTTCACGTGTTTTATATTCAAGTCCAAATCGTTTAGGCACTGCAAAATCTACTTGGTTTGTCGCAATAGTAAATTCTCTGCCTGAAATACTGTAAACTTGTACGTCAATTTTTGGTCCGTAAAAAGCTGCCTCATCAGGAACCTCCATAAAATCGACCCCAGATTCCACAAGTACTTTTCTTACCATGTCTTCTGTTTGTTCCCATAATTGTGGTTCGTTTACGTATTTGTCACCTAATCTTTCGGGACTATGTGTGCTAAACCGCATATTGTATTTATGAAATCCAAATATTTTAAAATATTTTAAGTACATTTCGTTTACAGCTCGGAACTCGTCAGCAAATTGATCAGCCGTGCAATATATGTGAGCATCATTCATCTGCATGGATCGAACTCTCATTAAGCCCATAAGCTCCCCCGAGCGTTCGTAGCGATAACATGTTCCGTATTCTGCAAGCCGAAGCGGTAGTTCGCGGTAGCTGCGAGGTACTGCTGAAAATATTTTGTGATGATGAGGGCAGTTCATCGCCTTTAGATAAATCTTATCAGATGGCTTATCAGAATCTTCCTCATTTAACTCCATAGGAGGGAACATGCTTTCTGCGTAATAGGGGAGATGGCCGGAGGTTTTATACATGCTTTCTCTAGCAAGGTGAGGAGTCCGTACTCTATCGTAACCAGCTTCGAATTCGGTTTCTTTAGCTAGTTTTTCTAGCTCTTCTATTAGAACTGTTCCTTTCGGAAGCCATAGAGGTAATCCAGGGCCAACATCGTCATCAAATGCAAATAATTGCATTTCGCGCCCTATTTTTCGATGATCACGCCTCAAAGCTTCTTCTTGAGCTTCCAGCCATTCGTTGAGTTGAGTTTTATTCTTAAATGCTGTTCCGTAAATCCTTTGTAACTGAGGGTTTTTTTCGTTTCCTCTATAATATGCTGCTGCGACACGCAGTAACTTATATGCTTTAATATTGCCTGTCCGCATTACATGTGGGCCTGCACATAAATCAATAAACTCTCCGTTTTGGTAAAAAGATATTTCTTCACCCTCGGGGATATCGTTAACACGTTCTGCTTTATATTTCTGGTTTCGATCTTCGTAGAAAGCCTTAGCTTCTTCGCGAGTCTTTGTTGTTCGTTCGAATTTTTGGTTTTCCTTTATTACTTTCTTCATCTCAGCCTCTATCGCCTCGAAGTCTTCTGGCGAAAAGCGATGCTTAAGATCAAAGTCATAATAAAATCCTTCATCNGTTGGAGGTCCGATATCGAGTTTGGCTTCTGGCCAAATCCGAAGTACGGCAGTTGCAAGTACATGAGCGCAGGAATGGCGTAGCCTCTCAAGATCGCTCATTTGATTGCGCTGCTCGAGTGTCTTTCTTTGAATCTCTTGTTTAGCTGATTCCATGAAGATTATACCCCAATAGCATTTAGTATCTAATATTAGGGGCAGAGGTATGCTGAATTACTTTTTGGCTCGCAGAATAATTGCTTTGTCGTGAGTGCCGTCAACTTCAACGCTATGTGTCTCTACGTCTGGATCGTCTTTGAGTGCGTTATGTATAGTTCTACGGTCATAGGAATTCATTGGTTCTAATTCAACAATATCTCCCCAGCGGCGGACCTGGTCAGCAGATTTTAATGCTTTTTCGACGAGTTTGTCTTGTTCGCTAAAACGATAGCCAGCAACGTCAATCATTACCTTTTCGGCATCCTTATCCATTTGAAATAAAATACGATTAATTATGTACTGAAGGTCGAAAAGAGTTTGGCCTTTGCGACCTATTAGGCGACCAGAGTCGTCAGGAGCTTGTATNTCTAATACTTTGCTTCCGTCCCTGTCTTTTTCTTCTAAGGTAAACTCAAATCCAAGATTTTTTAAAATGGATTCGAGTAGTGCTTTAGGGTCTTTAGTAGGTTCATTCATGATATGAGTAATTAATTTTTTTTGCGTTTATTTTTAGCTTTAATTGGTTTTGCCAGAGCTGAATTTGTTGATGTTGTATTTGGTATATCAACGACAATGTCTCGCGTCATCTTTGTTTGTANGATTCCTAGTATATTTGAAGTAGTCCAATANAGGGCAAGGCCAGATGGGAAAGAATAACAAAAGACNGCTATCATTAGAGGCATAAATTGCATCATTTTTTGCTGCATTGGATCCATTGTAGGGCTGGTTGGATTCATTCGCATTTGCAGAAACATAGTTATAGTCATAAGGATTGGAAGAGGATTGATGGGGAACCCTGCAACTTCTAAAACGGTGTCAGATTCTGAGAGGTCACTTGCCCAAAGGAATTCAGCCCCTCGCAATTCAATTGCACTTTGTAGCATGAAAAAATATCCAATAAATATTGGGATCTGTAAAAGCATGGGCAAGCAGCTTCCCATTGGGTTTATCTTATTCTCTCGCATGAACGCCATTGTTTTTTTGTTCATTTTCTGCGGGTCACTTTTATACTTTTCCCTGATCTCTGCCATTTGAGGTTGAAAAGCAGACATTCTTTTCATTGAAAGCGTGCTGCTTCTGGTAAGAGGAAAGAACACCAATTTAAGGATAATAGTGATGACAATTATGCTCCATGCATAAGAAAGCCCCCAGCTGTTCAGGCCATTCATTGATCTTAACAGAATTCTTGAGAAGAACCCAAAGAATCCATCAAAGTCCATAATAGACTGCAGAGAATTTTCATAAGCAATGCCAAGCTGTACTAATGATTTGTATTCTTTTGGACCTGCGTATGTCGTGAATTCCTGCTCCAAAGATTGTCCTGGTTTAAGTTCGGTTGATTCAAATTTAAAGCTGGATTTGATTCCTTTGTAATGAATGTATTGCCCGTTGTTTGATTGATTTGTGTTTTCTATGGCAACTTCTTGCGAATGAGCTACTGAACCGGGTAATGCCTGCATGGGCATTGTAGCTATGGAAAAAAAACGGTTGTGCACACTTATCCAATTTTTAGATGTAATTCCCTTCAANCGATCGGATACAAAATAATTTCGAGGTGTTCCTGGGAAGCATCCAAGAGTTCTGTTTTCAAACCATGCTTCGTCTATTTGTAACATTTCTTCACCGTCATAAAATTGAACACCCCAAACTGATCGAAGGTTAGGTTCATTCATTGGCATTGAGGTTCCTAGATTTAATGTTCTAGGTTTTAGTATGATGGGCTCATTAGTTGTGTTTTCTAATTTAATGGATGTCTGTAATAGGTGATTTGATGATGTAGTAAATTTTTTGGTGATTCGAATTCCAGCTTGGTTTGTTGATACCATTGTCAACCATTTGTCATCATTTGTTATTGAAAATTCATTGTCGTCGATACCTGCAAGTGAAAATACAGGGAACTTAGCTCCACGGTTTAGATATATAATATTATTATTAGTGCTACTGTTTGGTTCTATCTTGTGATTGTTAAGACCTATTGATTTTAGTCCTCCTGCAGAAGTAAATGTGAATATGGAGGTCTCTGTCTCTAGTGAAACTAATTTTTCGGATTCTAATATTACCGGAGGCATAGAATCCACTGTTGCTGTTGAGCTGGTATTTTGGGCAGGGCTTTTTTGTTTTGTTGAAGGATTGATTGATGGGGAACTAACAACATTGGTCTGGCCATCCGGACTTTGACTTGGAGATGGAAGAGTTGGCCATGTCCAATAGATTAGAAAAACGCAAATTGATACTACAATGAAGGCGGTTCGATCCATAGAGTTTTTTTAATTTTTGAGTTTAGATGCNATTAAGCTTGGTTGTTTTGTNGGAACAGGATCATGTCCGTGCTTGCCCCAGGGATTACAACGCAGGATTCTGTGCAGTCCAAGCCAGGAGCCTTTGATTGAACCGTGCACTTTAATTGCCTCTAGTGTGTACATTGAACATGAAGGAGTAAACCGACATGAACATGTTGCTCCAAATAGAGCGTTTTTAAGAGGGGATAAAATAAATCGATAAATCCGAATAAATATCAGTAGCAATTGTTGCGAAGGGTTCATTATGTTTTTTCGGTTCGTTTCGAGAGATATGGTAAAGCATCTCTAGAGAGTAGGTCAGACTTTTTAAGAAGTTCCATGAAATCTTTTTCTACTTCTTGGAAACTATATTTTGCAATGGATTTTCGGGCGATTAAAATTAAGTCAATTTTGTTGATAAATTCGTACTTGTGTAAGCGGAAACACTCTCTGATCAGCCTTCTGGCTCGATTGCGAATTACAGCTTTTCCTATGCGTTTGCTTGTAACTACGCCGAGCCTAGAGAATGAATTGGTTGGTAAAACTTGCCAATTAGCCAGTAGGCAACCCTTGGCTAAGCGTTCCCCATTTTCTTTATTGTTCCGAAAATCCGAACTGGCTTGTATGCGTACTGATTTAGGGAAGCTGGCAATTTGGCCGGAGGCCGTCATGACTGCCTAATTGTACTAAACTACTGTTAGCTTTGCCCGGCCGCGTGCTCGGCGACCTGCTAGAATCTTTCGACCTGCTTTAGTAGCCATTTTTGCTCGGAAACCGTGCTTGCGCTTGCGTCGAATGTTTGAAGGTTGAAATGTTTGTTTCATCTGGATCTAAATTTTTATTTTCAATTGGGCGGGCAGTGGTTCAAAAGTTAAATAGGGGCCTCAATTCCTTCTCTTTTTTCTCTTTCCTCCCTAGAAAAGGGGAAGAAAACTAGCAGTAAAGTTGAAACTGTCAAGCGTCTGGATTCAGTAAATAAAATATCATTTTTGGCTTGTTAGTTAATTAAAAATTAATTTTTGAGATGCTTTTTCTTCTTTTGAGCTATATTAAGAGACTTAAATGTTAATGCTTAGGGCAAAACCACCAGAATCATGGCTTGTAAAAGTGATGGATAATCTAGATGGGGTGCTAGTAGATCATGCTCATTTAGAGCGCAAAGCAGCTCAATCAGCATTGAAACTGCAAAGATACAATGAACTTTCGCAAGATCTTAATGAGTTAACTAATATTGCAATTGAAGAATTGGAGCATTTCAAGCTTGTGCTTAAATTGTTAGAAAAAAGAAAAAAGTCGTTCGGCAAGGCCATTTCTAGTCCTTGGATATTTGGGATGATGAAAGCAGTGCGAAAAGGGCTTAATGAACAAGTTATAGATCATTTGATTTGTGCCGCAATGATTGAAGCTCGAAGCTGTGAGAAGTTTCAAATCCTTTCAATTGCCTTGAAAACTGTTGATAAGTGTTTATCAGAATTTTATGGGAATTTGGTTGAATCTGAGGGTAATCATTATGCTTCTTATTTGTTAATGGCTAAAAAGATTGACGAGAGTGAAACACAAAAGCGACTAGACTTTTTTTTGGATCTAGATGCTGAGCTGATAATAAAGGGCAACAATTTCCCTATTCTTCATTGAAATTGTATTATTTGCTGGTTTTTTCGGCTTGCATCTAAACTGGATAAGAAGAAAATCCCCAAAACCTATGTATTTTGAATTCACCACAATTTTTAGGAGAATTGTTGATTTGGTGGGTTTGGTGGGAATATTAATCCTTACCGTTTCTAAGGTAACTGCCGATGTTCAAATTAGTTCTCCTGTTTTTGGTGGGGGAGTATCGAACCATATTGTCCTGAATGGTTCTGATTCGCGACAGCAATTATTGGTTACCCATACTCAATCCAATACTTTTGTGGCGGATCTAACAAGAAGTGTTCAATTAAATTCTGAACCTAAGGGTTTAGTACGTATTAGTAANGGTCTAGTTGAGCCCCTTTCAAATGGTAAAGGTAAAATTTATATTGGAGATAAATCAAAATCTGGCTCGAATATTACGTTTGAAGTCAAAAACNTTGAAAATTACAAGCAGGTTAACTTTTCAAATTCAATTGTTCCGTTATTTACTAAGCATGGTTGTAATGGTGGGGGTTGTCATGGCAAATCCGGTGGTCAAAATGGGTTTAAGCTTTCGTTACTCGGTTTTGAACCTCAGGAAGATTTTGAGTATCTACTACGAGAGGCGCGCGGTCGTAGGCTTTTTCCAGCAGCTCCGGAACGNAGCCTGCTTTTGTTAAAAGCAAGTGGTCAGTTGCCGCATGGTGGCGGTTCTCGNATTGATCCGAATTCTTTTGATTATAAAATGATTGTTAATTGGATGCGTCAAGGAATGCCATTTGGCCAACCTACGGATCCCAAACTAGAGTCAATCGAAGTTCATCCGAGAGAACGCGTCATGAAAAAAGGGGCGCAGCAACAATTAGTTGTTTTAGCTCGAATGACTGATGGATCAGTCGAAGATATTACGCATTCCTCGGTTTATGAATCTAATGATCGTGAATTTGCTGAGGCTGATAATTCTGGTTTGGTTGTTGCTGGTGAGCAGCCGGGCGAAATTGCCATCATGATTCGTTATCAGGACAAAGCTTCTGTTTTTCGAGGGGTGATACCGTTAGGCGTTCCTGTTGAAGGGACGCCGGCCGAAAGTAATTTCATAGATAAGTTCATTTTTGCGAAATTAAAAAAAGTTGGAATGCCTCCTTCGGAGGTTTCAGATGACTCTACTTTTCTTCGGCGCGTTACCTTAGATATTGTTGGTCGACTCCCAACAGTCAGAGAGGCAGAATTATTTCTTAAAAATAATTCTACTAATAAAAGAGTAGCTTTAGTTGATCGTTTAATTTCGACTGAGGAATATGCGGAGTTCTTTGCAAACAAGTGGTCATCACTCCTTCGAAATAAAAGGTCCAATGGTGCCCAGTTAAGGACCACTATGGCTTTCTATGATTGGATAAAAGAGAGTTTTTATAAAAATAAGCCTTACGATAAATTTGTTCGAGAAATTCTAGCTGCTTCAGGGGATATGAAGCAAAGCCCTCCAACTGCATGGTTTAAGCAAGTAAATACTCAGCAAGCTCAGATGGAAGATGCGTCGCAATTGTTTCTTGGAACACGTTTGCAGTGTGCACAATGTCATCATCATCCTTATGAAAAATGGTCGCAAAGCGACTATTATAGATTTATGGCGTTTTTCTCTCGAGTTGGGAAGGCTAACGCTGGTCGCCCTGGTGAGGATATGGTTTTTCATCGAGCTGGTATTGCACAGGTGACTAATAAGAAAACCAATAAACCTGTTAAGCCTGCTGGCCTGGGTTCTAAGGAGTTAGTTATCTCAGCTGTAGATGATCCTCGTCACTTGTTAGTTGATTGGATGAAGACTGATGAGAATCGATTGTTTTCAAAGACATTGGTAAATCGATATTGGAAACATTTCTTTGGCCGAGGCTTGGTTGACCCTGAGGATGATTTTCGTTCAACAAATCCAGCGACTCATCCAAGACTTTTGAATGCTCTGGCCGATTATTTTGAAAATTCTAATTACGATTTAAAGAAACTTGTGCGTGTTATTGCCAATTCATCTGCATATCAATTAAGCTCAGTTCCTAATGAACATAACTCGAGAGATAAACATTACTTTTCACGTTTCCAACCTAAACGGTTAACAGCAGAGGTTCTTTACGATTCTTTAAACGATTTGATTTTNGCTAAAAGTGACTTTAGTGGACTGCCGGTTGGAACTCGCGCCGTATGTTTGCCTGATAATAGTTANAATAGCTCAAATTATTTTCTTAGTGTGTTTGGNAGACCTGATTCTTCAAGCGCATGTGAATGTGAGAGGTCTCAAGAGGCTAGTCTTGCTCAAAGCCTTCATTTGTTTAATGCTAAGAATATTCATGAACAACTTGCACGTAAGGATGGCAGAGCTGAAATTTTGGCTTTAGATAAAGAGNCCGATCACCATTCGAAAATTAATAGTTTATATTACCGAGCATTTGCTAGGCTTCCTAGAAAAGAAGAAGTTGATGTTGCGATTAGCTATTTGAATCGTGCGGTTGCTGGCAAGGAGGGTAAGGGAGCTAAGATAATGAAAGAGCGTTATGAAGATATTCTTTGGGCCTTAGTTAACACTAAAGAATTTCTTTTCAATCACTGAGAAACCCATTTCCAAAATATCAACCAATTAACGAAAAGCGTACTGTTTTAACTAGTACGCTTATTTTTCACTAATCG
>PAOJ01000075.1 GCA_002708005.1 Verrucomicrobiales bacterium
TTATCTCAGAAAAACTTTATTAGAGGAGTATATGCGCAGATTTGAAACCCGTGTTCATGTTAGTGAAAAGGNNCAGTATGNTGATATAGTCAAGGANGCAAGACAAGCTAACCAGAATCCAGCAATTAATTCAAAGCAGGTTTTTGTTAAGCAACTTGTTGTGGTTGATNCCGCATTGGATCGCTTGGNAAAATTGCTAGGTGGTCATGTTTTTGAAGGGACGGCAATGGTTGAAGGTGTTCCGGAAAAAGGGAAACTAGTCATGGTTGGCCCTTATGTAATGTTTGCTGGAGTTTCGGGGAAATCTGGATTAGCCGAACAGGTGCAAGGNACCACAGAAGCAACATTGATTGATTTGGATAATCAAGAATTTACAAATGGAATTAAGACTGCNGCTAATACTGGAGTCGGTGAATTACCGGTTGATTCGACTATGGGTAATGCCCTTAAAATAAAACAAGTTGAGGAAACATGGTGGGAGCATATTAGTAAAGGAGGTACAGTGATCTGGCCATTGTTATGTTTGGGNTTTTTAGCGGCNTTGGTTTCATTANTAAAATGGTTTCANTTGTCTTCACTNCATCAAGTTAGTCCGAATAGGCTTCAAGANGTCTTAAATANAGTTAATGATAACGATNCAGAAACTGCTCTTTTACTTGCNAAAANAATTAANGGCCCGGCGGGTGANCTTCTNGAGATTGCCATTCGCAATAAGGGTCAAAGTAAGGAGCTTTTAGAAGAGATTCTTTATGAAAAGATGCTTAATACAAAACCTAAGCTNGACCGCTATTTGGCTTTCGTTTCATTAACAGCTGCCACTGCTCCATTATTGGGATTACTTGGTACAGTAACAGGAATGATTAATACTTTTAAGNTAATTACGGTNTTTGGGACAGGAGATCCTAAGCGNTTGTCATCCGGAATTTCAGAGGCACTGGTNACGACAGAGTATGGTTTNATTATAGCNGTNCCTTGTTTGTTGATGTACGCATTTTTATCNCGNAAATCTAAAGGNNTACTCTCTAGCATGGANCAAACCTCAGTTGGTTTTATAAATGGATTAACNCCANNAAATAAAGATGTGGGGTAAGGGGTTAATCGATTTTATCTGGAGTACTTGGGAGGCGGGCGGAGTGATTATGCTGCCTTTAATGCTAGTTGCTTTTTTGATCTACAGTGTNGCTGTTAATTTGTTCGTTTCTTTAATGCAGCGTAGTTTTCGTCATTTGGATGATGAAACTTTAACAAAGTGGGTTAGTGTNCCTGAGAAAAGTGAAGGAGAGGTGGGGCATATCATTCGTTATACTCAGGCTGAAGTTGTTGAGTTGTCAGATGTATACAGTCGTTTTTCTGAAGTATTTGCTTCCACTTTGCCTTTTTTTGAAAGACGTATAGTTTTCCTTAATGCCCTTATTGCTACTGCGCCATTATTAGGTTTATTAGGCACGGTTACGGGCATGCTTGTGACCTTTAAAGGTTTATCTGTTGGAGGTGGTAAATTAGTCGATGTTGTTGCAAGTGGTATTTCTGAGGCTTTAATCACTACGGAAATGGGATTGTTAATTGCTGTGCCAGGTTATTTTATGGCTCATGCAATTAAGCGTNGAAAAGATGAGTATGAAGCATTTTTAGTTCGGCTAGAAAGCATGACGCTGCAGCAATTTAAAAGGAAGGGGACTTTTTGAGGCGGAGAAGGTCAGTCTTAGGTTCTGAAGAGTCTATGGATATCAATATTTCTCCGTTGATTGATATGGTATTCATATTATTGATCTTTTTTATTGTGACCACGGTCTTTGTTGAGGAGACCGGAGTGGAAGTTGAGAAGCCNGAGGCAGCATCNGCTTTGCAGTTAGATANGAATAGCNTCCTTATTGCCGTTACATCAAAAGGCCAAGTTGTATATGGNGGAAAGGAAATTGGNGTAAACGGTGTGCGAGCTATTGTTCGTAGATTGACTAATAAGGAGGAAATACCTGTTATTGTTCAAGTTGACGAAGGTGCAAACGCAGGATTGGTTGTTCGAGTAATAGATGAATCTAAACTAGGAGGCGCGAAGAATATCAGCTTGTCCGCTGATCTCCCTTAATTCATTTATATGGGAAAAGTATTTAAGATTAAATCAGACAAAAAGGGTTTTGTAGTGGGCCTTTTAGGAGGTCTATTTATCCCTATTTTACTATTTCTTATTCTGCCCTTCACTCAACAGTCGACAGGATCTAATCCTAAGAGTCTGCTCTTGAAAGTTGATGTAACATTACCGCCCCCTCCGCCCCCTCCGCTCCCTCCGCTCCCACCTCTGGAATTAGAGGAGGAAGAGGAAAAAATTGAACTGGAAGAAGAACATGAATTGTTGACTTTGAATCAGTTAGAGCTAGCTCTTAACCCTGGATTAGGAGGAGTTAGTATTTACTCTAATTTAAATCCTAATGTAGGGCCAGATGCTATTGCAGAGATGAAAATATTTGATCTTTCGGAAGTTGATAGACAGCCTAGGGCCTTGGTGAAGATCNNCCCTAAATATCCANTANAATTGATTAGGAATAGAATCAAAGGNAGGGTGGATTTATGGGTTGTGATTGATAATCTTGGAAGGGTAACTGACTACAAAGTTAAAAGTTCTACCCATCTAAGCTTTACCAAAGAAGTAACAAGAGTNATTAAGAAGTGGAAATTTACTCCAGCTTTAAAAGAAGGAAAGCCAGTAACTGTTAGAAAGATTCAACCGTTTCTATTTGGTGAACAATAATTAAATGAGATTAATAAGAATAGCTTGGTTTATTTTACTGTTTGTAATTGGTTTTTTCATTCAATCATTTGGGCAATCTCAGCCGAGTTTTTTGGAGAAGTCTCAACAGTTTTGGAAAAGTGAGGAATTCATCAATAAGTTCATGGCTACTTATGGTGTGAAATCTGAGGTGGAGCCTAAGATTAATGCAGAAGAAAAAAAGTTGTTTAATGATTTAATACCTGTAATCCAACAAGACCCAGGTATGGCCATTTCTATATTNCAAGGTAAGATCAATACTCAATCTAGCGCTGCATTGGAATTCACATTGGGAAACCTTTATGCGCAAACGAGCAATAATTCAAAAGCTGTTAATCAATATCGTGCTGCAATTAAAAAATTTCCAGATTTCCAGCGTGCTCATATGAACCTAGGTATTGTTTTAATACAGTTAGGCCAACATTCCGAAGCTAGAATAGAGCTTGTGAGAACCCTTGAATTAGGAGGAGAGGATGGTTCTATATATGGGTTAATAGGATACTGTCACCTTATCGATGAGAATTATCTTTCAGCTGAAGCAGCATATCGTAAAGCATTGCTTTTTTCGCCAGATAAANCCGATTGGAAATTAGGTTTGGGACAATGTCAACTCCAGCAGTACAAGTATGGTGAGTGTGTTACTTTGTTTGGTGAGCTTATTCAAAATAATCCAGATAATAAAGATTATTGGCTGCATCAAGCTAATGCATTTATTGGGCTAGCCGAATCAAATAAGGCTGCTGTTAATTATGAGATCGTGAGGCGAATGGGTNAAGCGGACGCAGTCGTCCTGAATCAATTGGGAGATATTTATATTAATGACGGAATTTACGAAACTGCTTATGAAGCATATCGAGATGCCGTTATGTTTAGTTTTAAGGATAAGACGGCTCCTCCAATGCGTTCTGTTGATATCATGATTTCTGTTGGAGAATATGAGTATGCAACAGCATTATTAGAAAGCATTCGTGAAGTAGGGCAAGGTGAGTTTGATGAGAAGGATCGATTAAAGATTTTGCAAATTGAAGCTCGTTTATTATTAGCCAAGGGTGAAGAAGTTAGTGCTATTTCCGCCTTGGAAAAAATAGTTGANANAAACCCNNTTGANGGGGAATCGATTTTGATTTTGGCTGATTATTATGGCAGAAATGAAAAAANAGAAGANGCTGANCTGTTTTATCAGCGTGCTGAGCAGATTGCTGAATTTGAGATAAGAGCCAANATCTCTCATGCGCAGTTNCATGTTCAGCGNAATNATTTTAANAAAGCANTTCCNTTNCTTAAAGAAGCACAATCCAAACGGCCNCGNGATAATGTGCAACGTTATTTNGATCAAGTAGAAANACTCGCTAAANTNAAAACAAGNTGACCAATNTNNNCTTGTTTGAATCAAAAAANTTTTCATTATGANTACTTCATATAANAACGCNTTCTAAGATGGGTTTAATACGTCTCTTATCAGAAAAAGTTTCTAATCAGATNGCCGCTGGAGAAGTTGTAGAGAGGCCTGCTAGTGTAGTTAAGGAACTTGTAGAAAACTCATTAGATGCTGGCGCAACCCGTATTTCTGTTGAAATTCAAGCGGGAGGCAGGAGCATGATTAGAGTCACTGACAACGGAAAGGGTATGAGCCGTGACGATGCCTTGCTATGCCTTGAACGTCATGCAACGAGTAAAATAAATATTGCTGAGGATCTAAGTTCGATTAATACGATGGGGTTTCGAGGTGAAGCTATTCCAAGTATTGCAAGTGTAAGTCGAATGACAGTAACTTCTATGGAGCAGGGTAGCGATTCGCCTGAGGCGACTCGTATAGAGATTCATGGAGGTAAAATTCGTCAGGTTGAATCGGCTGGTCATGCAGTTGGGACGACAGTTGAGGTGAGATCTTTATTTTTNAATCTTCCTGCAAGACGTAAATTTCTTCGTAGTCCCGAAAATGAGCGTNCTCATATTCAGCATTTTCTTACCCTTTTGGCATTAGCTAATCCACAGGTGGGATTTGTCTATATACAAGATAAACGGAGAGTCTGGGAATTAGCTCCTTGCTGTATTGACGAATCATCAGATTCCCGATTGAAGGCAGTCAGAGAAAGGATGGGAGCATTGCATGGAGAGGGTATTAGTCTTTTGGAAGTNCAAAGTGAAGGAGAGTATCGCGTTGCACGAGAACTATCTGAAAACACTGATGAAGATATGGATTGGGATGGGAAAACAACGGTTAGAATATGGGGATTAATTGGGGCTCCAGGGGTTTCGCGCTCGACTAGATCTAATCAACATATTTTTGTTAATCGGCGGCCGGTTGAAAACAAAAGTCTAAATAGAGCTCTTATGGAGGGTTATCATACTTCCTTGATGAAAGGGCAATTTCCTGTTTGTTGTCTTTTTTTGGAAATCGATCCATCCGAAGTGGATGTAAATATTCATCCTGCAAAGCGTGAAGTTAAGTTTCATCACGATAGAGATGTGAGGAAATTACTTTCTCTTGCTATACAGGAAACAATTTTGAAGTTTCATCAACCAAAGAATTATTCTCAATCTATAATTCCAATGGAGGAGAATGTAATCGACGGAGATATAAGTGATACCGCTGAAGTTGAGCTTAAGTCAGATCAGGAAAAACCTAATTTAGTTAAAGAAGAGGGAGGGACGCTTTTTAAAGACTTTAGCAAAAGTGTCAAAGGATTGAATATTGGTCATTCATTAAAATCATTGGATATAGAATCATCTAATGAATCATGGGGAGAACATTTAGAACCAGTTCCATTGTTAAGTGTTTCACTGAAATTGATCGGTGTTGTGGGTAAATTGTATGTCGTTCTAGAGTCTAAAAATGGATTAGTTTTAATGGATCAACATGCTGCTCATGAACGTGTTTTGTATGAACAAATGCTACGCCGAATGGAGGAAGATGGTGCCGCTCCATCGCAAAAGCTATTGTTACCTGAGACGGTTGAGTTGCCGCCGAAAGACGCTAAATTTTTACAAGACTCACTTCAGATTCTCAATCGATTAGGAGTAGGCATAAGTGAATTTGGAGATAGAACTTTTTTACTGGATGCGCTACCTCCCTTTGTAAAAGGTACAGATGCACGTAAATTTGTATTGGAGTTAATTGACAAACTACAAGCCGCCGGGGAAGAAGTTAATGTTCTTAGATTAGGTGAGGATGTAATCGCCAAGACGGTTTGTAGGCATTCAGTCAAAGCTAATGATTTACTAAGAGAAGAAGAGTTGCAGGGGCTAATTGATAATCTTCGTAGTTGCAAAATGCCATATACTTGCCCTCATGGTCGACCTACAATTATTGAGATGACTTATCCTGAGCTAGAGAAAAAGTTCGGTAGAATACAATAGTTACTTTAATAGCTTACTTAGCAGCCATTTTAAGAAGGAACTCAATATTATTTTCTGTCTGTTTGAGCTTTCCGAGAAGTAGTTCCATTGCTTCCACAGGAGGCACGCCTGTTAAAGCTCTTCTAAGGTTAACAATTCGCGGTAGTTCTTGTTCGTGATAGAGCAATTCTTCTTTTCGGGTTCCGGATAGCTCGACGTTGATAGATGGAAAAATACGACGATCTACAAGTGAGCGATCGAGATGTACTTCCATATTACCTGTNCCCTTAAATTCCTCAAAAATAACTTCATCCATTCTTGATCCGGTATCAATAAGTGCTGTAGCGCAGATTGTAAGAGAGCCACCTTCTTCGATATTACGTGCAGCTCCGAAAAAGCGTTTTGGTTTATGGAGAGCGTTGGCATCTACACCGCCAGACAGAATTTTTCCTGAGTGAGGCTGAACAGTATTATATGCTCGAGCTAGGCGAGTGATGGAATCTAGTAAAATCATCACGTCCTTCTTATGCTCAACCATTCGTTTCGCCTTTTCGATTACCATTTCTGCTACTTGAACGTGTCGCTCTGGTGGTTCATCGAATGTTGAGCTTATAACTTCAGCCGCATCACAATTGCGAATCATGTCAGTCACTTCTTCCGGTCTCTCATCAATAAGTAATATAAATAGATAAACTTCGGGGTTATTCTTGATAATTGCATTAGCTAAATTTTGCATCAACACAGTTTTACCAGTTCGNGGGGGCGCAACAATTATTCCTCTAGTGCCTTTTCCGATGGGGCACACTAAATCCATTACCCGTGTTGAGTATTCTGTTTGATCGTTTTCAAGAAAGAAACGTTCTTCAGGGAATAAGGGGGTAAGATTGTCAAAGTGAATTTTGTCTTTAGCTTTTTCTGGCTCCTCGTGACCAACAGAGGATACTTTAACTAAAGCGAAAAACCGTTCTTTATCTTTTGGGCGTCGTATTTCACCGGTTATAATGTCGCCTGTTTGAAGATCGAATCTCCGAATTTGAGATGGAGATACATACACGTCCTCAGGGCAGGGGAGATAATTAAAGCTTTGAGATCTTAAAAAACCAAAACCTTCAGGAAGTATTTCAAGGACACCTTCTGTGTAAAGAACTCCTGTTTTCTCGGAATTTTTCTGAAGTATTTGGAAGATTAATTCATGTTTCTGAAGTGAACCGTAGTTAGGTATATCCAGCTCTTTAGCCATCTTATTGAGTTCAGGCATTTCAAGAGACTGGAGGCGGCTCATATTAACAGCTTCGCCATCTCCTTGATGTTCATCGCTTAATTCCATGTCTTCAATATCTTCAATTTTCGGTGTTGGTTTCTTTCTGTCACCATAAGCACGAAGATATCGATTGCGCGAAGCAGCAGCCTCTGTAGCGGCTAAACCATTGGATTTCTTTTTTCTTGATCCTCTTTTGTTTTGGATAGGCCTTTTCATTGTGGAAACACCCGGTGGTGTTAAAAAAGTAGGGAATAAGTTCCTTGATCAACTGTACTGCGGTTGAGCTAAATACAATCGGTTTTCTTAATTGAAAAAAGAAACTATATTCAAACAGTAGATTTGTTGCCTGAAATTAACTCAATAAGGCAAAGGGAATCTCGCGGTCAGTTGCTGGACACGCTGCCGGACAAGNTTCCGTTTGTCAATATTTTTTAAATCAAGCAGAACCTCGCTTATCATATCTGCGATTTCCGCCATTTCTAGCTCTTTCATGCCTCGCGTGCTTACGGCAGGAGTTCCAATTCTTATGCCGCTTGCTTGAAAAGGTGAACGGGTTTCGAATGGGATAGTGTTTTTATTCACAGTTATTCCGGCTTCGTCTAGTGCTGTTTGGCATTCTTTACCAGTCATGTCTCGTGAGCCAACATCAACAAGCATAAGGNGGTTATCTGTTCCTCCGCTGACTAATCTGAATCCATTATTAATGAGTCCGCTTGAAAGTGCTTTAGCGTTAGCGACAACTTGAGACTGATATAACTTAAAGTCAGGTTGTAGCGCTTCCTTAAAACAAACTGCTTTTGCAGCAATAACGTACATAAGGGGGCCTCCTTGGATGCCGGGGAAGGTTTGGGAATCAATTTTTTTTGAATGTTCTTCGCCACATAATATTAATCCGCCTCTTGGACCCCGTAAGGTTTTATGGGTTGTAGTAGTAACAAAATCCGCATGTTTAACAGGACTTGAATGTATCCCTGTTGCTACTAAACCTGCGATATGTGCAATATCAGCTAACAATAAAGCTCCAACATCTCGGGCTATTTGCCCCATTCTTTCAAAGTCAATGGAGCGGGGATAGGCGCTAGCTCCTACTGTAATCATGTTCGGCTTTTCTTCAGCTGCAACTTTAGCCAAATTATCATAGTCTATAAGTTCACTTTCTTCCTTAACNCCATAATGNACGACTTCGTAAAATCGACCTGAAAAGTTAGCCTTATTCCCGTGNGTTAAGTGNCCTCCATGTGATAAGTCCATTGTTAAGATTTTGTCACCTGGTTGAAGCATTGAAAAATAGACTGCCATATTGGCTCCACTTCCAGAATGTGGTTGAACGTTTGCGTGTTCAGCTCCGAATAGTTTTTTGGCTCTTTCAATGGCTAGTTCTTCAGCTATATCGACATGCTCGCATCCTCCATACCAGCGTTTGCCAGGATAACCTTCTGCATATTTATTTGTAAGAGTTGACCCTTGTACGAACATTACTGCAGGGCTAGTGAAATTTTCACTGGCGATTAGTTCGATGTTTTCTTGTTGCCGTTTAGTCTCATTATTAATTACCTCTGAAATTTTCGAGTCTACTTTTGAAAGTTTAAGTTTATCTGTATCAGAAGGCTCGATTTTATTAACTCGCTTTTCATGCCTCCCACCATTTTCAAATTGAGTCTGTATAAATTGATCAACGATTAACTTAGCTGTGTCTTCATCAGTACTATTTGAACCAAGGCATATAATATTGGCGTTGTTATGTTGACGAGCGCTAATAGCTGTAGCTTCATCTGTGACTAATGCTGCACGTGCTCCAGATACTTTATTTGCGGCAATGCTCATGCCGATGCCGGTGGTGCAGATAAGTATNCCGAGTTTGCCTTCTTTTTCAGTGATTGNTTCAGCAACCCGTTGTGCAAAATCTGGATAGTCAGTCCGATCATCTGAATTACAGCCAAAATCAGAGCAGTTTATACCCTTATCAGCTAGATAACCTAACAATATTTTCTTTAATTCATAACCTCCGTGATCTGATCCGAACACGATTTCTACAGTTGCTTGATTTGATTGGCCTGATGCCATGCTTTTNTTTTGATTGATTGAGTTCAAAAGTGAAACGATTCCTTCTTTAATTTGGTCTCTNCAAAGAGAGTANACTTCGTAAGATCCTCCAATGGGATCTGCAATTTCTCTTTCATGAAGAGGAATTGATTGATNAAATTCCCCTAATATAAATGTCTTTTCAGTTGCTTCTGGGAACATCAGATTGACCATATCTACATGTCCTTGGGTCATTCCGATAATTATATTGGCTTCTTTTACCAATTCTGCGGTGACCATTTGGCTATGTTGCTCTGTGATATCAATACCGATATCACTCATAGCTTGAACTGAATTTTCAGATGGGGATAGGCCGTTTTGAGCACCGACACCAGCAGATTTCACCACAAAGTCTGAGCTGTTTTTTTTGGCATAATCTCGAAACAGCCCCTCGGCCATAGGGCTGCGGCAGATGTTCCCGGTGCATATGAACAGGACGGTATATGCCATATATAATCGGCTGAATATGTTGCGGTTTTAAATGATAAACGTCAACGCCGTAAGTATCTCATTAATAAAAAAATCAAATAATTTTTAATAAAATTAAAATAGCCCATCCGAGAATGGATGGGCTATTTTTGCAAAATGTGAATTTGAGTTAACGTCTGCCTAATTTTCTGGTGCTTTTTTCCATCATCCAAAGTAGGTCCTTACTGTTAAACATGGCAACGTTAAGTTGCATATTGCCTTTATTGATCTTCGGATAGGTTCTTGGATCTGTCCATTTATGTATTTCAGCGTGACCGTCAGCGAAAGAAAAACCAGCTGCATTATTATGATAACTGGCAGGATAGTCGACAAGCCTCTCAGAGCGATTAGGCCATCCAGCCATGTCGACTACGAAATAACCATCGTTGATACTGTCCTCGCGTTCATCAAGCATAACGAATGTGTTTGATGGGCCAGGGTCAACCATATCGGTGTCTTTGTGGTAAACTCTCCACCCGCTTCCGCTGTTGCCCCAACCGGGTCCTCCCACCCAATTATTAATTGATCTACTTCGTAAACGGGGGACTCTAACCCCTTTATTATTAATACCGTAGCTATTATCTGACGGGCAATTGAATATTTCAGTACTATTGCCTGCAAAAGGGTAGAGTAGATTTCTCTGCTTAATCCATCTATCAACATTCCAATTGTCGTCTTTTCTAGGATTACTCTTGTCTAGCCAGTTTCCCCCTATCCATTCTGGAATCATTTTTCTTCCCATCATTTGCCCTCGACCAGAACCTACCAACATCCCATCGTAATCCTCAGCATAAAACCTCCAAGCCATGGTCAATTGGTTGTTGCTGTTCATGCAGCTTATTCCTTTTGCTTTGCCTTTTGCTTTGGCAAGGGCAGGCAGTAACATTCCAGCAAGTATTGCAATAATTGCAATTACTACTAGAAGTTCAATTAGGGTGAAACCTTGTTTGTTTTGGTTGGGCATATTAACGCCTAAATTAAAGCTTAGACGTGGAACGTTCTATGACCCACCAATAGTCGTTGTAGCCAGAACGTTTCCCCCTATTAGCAAAACCGTTTCTAGAGGATTCGCGAACTGGTTCTGTCATTGGAATTGGATCCTTCCACATTTTTATCTCAGCATGATTATCAGCAAAAGAATAGCCACAACCACCGTTATGGTAACTCGCAGGCAAATCTACCCAGCTAGCATCCGTGTTTGGATTCATAATGTTCCAACCGTCGTTTATGCTGTCTGGGTGTTCGTCGACAAAAACCCATAGTTCAGTTGGAGAGCTTACACCTCCGCCAAATCGTCCAGCTTGATCTTTGCCGGTTATATCACTGATATTGTTGTAAGGCTTGTGAGAATTATACCAAGTGCTTCCTCTGTTGCCCCCGTATGCACCTCCCTCAATAAATCCATTCATAGAATTGCTTCTAACACGAGGAAGCCTCTGTCTACCCATTTTTGCAGTGTATTGGTCTGCTGGACATTTATAAATGCCAGCAGCGGCACTGTAAGGGCCAAGTTTTGGATACAAACGACCAACTTGTTCTTTTGTTCCCACTAACCATAGGATGTTTGTATTATCGGATGCGTTTGCATTAAAAGTGATCCATCCGTTTACCCAGCCTCTTGATCCACCACCGTTTTGATTTGGAGGCATGTCACCATCGAAATCTTCTGTATACATCAGCCAAGCTAGACCAAGCTGTTTGTTGTTATTTAGACAGCTAATGCCAGTTGCTTTACTTTTGGCTTTAGCTAATGCGGGAAGCAGCATTCCTGCTAATATGGCAATAATTGCTATTACCACTAATAGTTCTATCAGTGTGAATGCTTTATTTGTTTTAGTTATCATNTGATTAGAAGGGTTTTGTGGTCGTTGTTAATTTGTAAACAGAGATACAAACAAAAAACTAACACTGAGAAACTTAAGGCACAAATAAAAAAAACGCCCACTTAAAGGGCGTTTTTTTATTAAAATTGAGTTTTTTTCTTAATTATTTAGGAGCNCCAGATCGTTCTTGATGCCATAGCCAATCAGCTTTGGCTCCGGCCCCGCGAGGAGCCCAACTCCGAGAAAAAGTGATATTACTTTTCATATCATGGTTCCATTTTTTTATTTCTGAGTGACCATCGGCAAATCCATAGCCACAGGCATTATTATGCATGGTTCCAGGCAAATCTACATATGAAGGGTTTGATGTTGTCATATTAGTGAAGAAGCATCCGTCATTCATACTATCTGGATGTTCATCCACGACTACCCATTTATTTGATGGGTCAACAATGTCTCCCGATTTCATGTAAATTTGATGATAGCGATCACCGTACCATAATTTACCATTTCCATCTCCCATGTTTGAGTTCATTGAAAAAGTTCGTATGCGCTTTGCCCAACCTTTTTTTCTTTGCCCGAGACTTACATAATTATCTGCTGGACACGAAACCAAGTTTTTACTGTTACCTTGATAAGGGGCAAGTTTGGCATATCTCTTGTCGGTTACATGAAGTACNTTGGTATTATCAGGTCNAGTTCCCCAATCTAGCCACCCCATGATCCATTGAGAATAGCGAGATCGCGCGTTGCCGCTTTGAGCCTCGCCTCCATGNGTGTTGTGAACAAGTCTATCGTCGAAATCTGTTGAATAGCTAAGCCATGCAAGCATTAACTGTTTGCTATTACTCAAGCATGAAATGCCAGTAGCTTTGCTTTTTGCTTTTGATAGTGCTGGGAGTAACATGCCTGCTAGAATTGCTATGATTGCTATCACAACAAGCAGTTCGATAAGTGTAAAACCTCTTTTATGGTTTGATTTCATATTTTAAAACTTATTAGTCTTTTAAGACTAAATTCGGGGGGGGAAATTGCCATCATGCTTTTTGTCCTTCAATACTAAATTTCAGATTTTTGTGAGTTTATCGTAGCAAAATAGCTCAATAATCCTGAAACAAAGATCGACCATATGAANGGGTTGAATTCAAGCAATTGATATGCGGAGAATTTGCCATTTATAAAGTAGCCAATAATATATAGTGAAATGTGACACCCAAGACCTCCAAGCATTCCTGAAATTGCTCCTAGAGCATTCATTTTTGGCCAGTAAAGGCCTAAAAGCATCGGCATTAGAAAACATCCAGCTAGACCGCTTGTAGCAAATACTATCAAATCCTGTAAGTATTCTGGTGGATTAAGCACTGCTAACATTGCTAATATTCCAACGACTGCAGTGACGAGATAAGATAGTTTTTTGAGGCGGTTTTCTGATGCATTTTGATTAATTCGATTTTGGTAAATATCTCGAACAACAGAAGAGGATACCATTAACAGGAAACTGTCGACACTTGACATAACTGCGGCAAACGGCGCTGCCAAAAGAAGGCCGGCAAGCCATGGGACGCCAGCGTTGGATGTAACTGTGGCAGCAAGCTCAGGCATGATGCGGTCGGAATCGATTTCCATACCCGGTAGTAAAATGCGTCCGCAGCAGAAGATTATCACTAGCAGTAAATAGATAACTGTGAAGTAAATTGAAATGCTTAGAATGGCTTTTCGAAGAACACTAGTTCCATTGAATGCCATAAGTCGTACCATGTTACTTGGCTGCCCAGCTGTTCCGAATGCCCAAAAGAAAAAGAAACTTACAGCTACCCAAATATTGAGAAAACCATCTTTATTTTCTGGGTGAGGGCCTGGCGCACTAACATAAACTCCTTTGCGGCCGATTCCATAGCCATTAATTTCGTTTGCTTTGAATGTAGTGTTGATTTTGAAATTGAATTTTGTCGGCTCTATTTTTTTAATTTCAGATGGGGTTGTGATCTTGAGGAGATTTGCTTGGTTTTGAGTTGATCCTTTTGTGATGATAACTCTCTCTGCTAATCGTGCTACGCCGTTGTTTGGGAGTCTAAGCCAGCTTCCTTTTGGGAGAATGATCGGATTTGGTTGTGGGTCTTTAAGGGTTATCATGCCAGTCCCGCTTACAGGAGGAGTCATTTCTTTCAATTGTTCAGTAGCATTTTTAAGACCACCAACTTGACTAAGCGTTAGGAATAGCAAAATGACGACGCCGAGCCCCATAACGATTCCTTGCATGACATCAGTCCATACAACCGCACGAAACCCTCCGAAGGCGGTGTATATGATTACTGATATGGAAAAAACCAAAAGGCATAAAACGTAATCAGGTTCTGCACCCCCTACCCATGGTAATCCTTCAATGGCATTGCTGACGTAAGTGATGGCGGTCTGATAAATGGTTACGTCCTGTAGCAGGGTGGTCATTATTTTACTGCCAGCTTTAAATTGAGCGAGGAGGTAAAAAAACATAAAAAATAGAACTAAAAGTGTGGCGATCATTCCGACTGTGTTTGAGCTAAACCTCGCTTTAATAAGGTCGGGAATAGTTACGGCGTCGGATTGCCTTGCGAGACGGTTCATTCGCTTGCCGAGTAGTCCCATGCCCACAATGGGAACAACCATGTAGCTAGCAATCCATAAGGCAAGCACCCATCCGTGGGTATAAATCAGTGACGGGAATCCCATGAAACTGCCTCCGGATGCACTGGTTGCTGCGAAGGTAAGTGCAAATGCCCAAAGCCCCAGACTTCTACTCCCAAGAAAGTATTCGCCAACAAATTCTTTTTTTTTGCGCACTCTACTGGATAGCCAGGCTAGAGCGAAAACACCAAGTAGATAAATTCCAAAGCTAATGAGGGCGGTATTGGTGGAATTATTTTCAATCATTCCATTGATTCCTCATCATCTTCGTTTTTCAACACTCTTAAGCAAAACCAAAAAGTTACCAGATTGGCAAAAATCCAAGGGAGGGCAATTCCCCAAAAGGCCCAGTCAGGAAATCCAAAAACCGTTGAAATATCTTTTGGTTCAAGATCGTATCCGTATATACCGCAATACGAGATAACCCAAATACAGCAACCTGACCAAGTGAGAAGGATGAAACGTAGTTCATGCCGGCTTTGCCTTAAGCTTTTTTCTTCCAATTCGGTCGAGTTGCTCATTTTAGTAGGTTAATTTTCTAGCGCGAGCGGTGATCTGCCATTGCCCGACAATTTTACCTTTGCGTATTACATGNGCTCGGTCATATAAGGCTACTGTTGGACAAATATGTCGTGGGATTCCATAAAGAAAATCTCCAACTTGATATTCTTCTGCTTGGTTGGTTTTAAGGGTTAGATGTTCTTCGCTATGCAAGATCGCTTCTGCTTCGTTTAGTCTTAAAAACTTTATGCGAGGGTGAGGGTTTTCTGCTGCTACTCCTTTGTGTCCGAGGTCTAGTGTAATTCGATTATTACCTGGTTTACTTATAACGCGGGTAAGAAGCGTTGCTGCTTGTAAAAATTCTAAGTCAGTGAAATTCTCTGCATAACCAAAGTCCCACAACAATGTCGTGCCNGGACTACATTCATGTGTTGTGTGTTTTGCGTGAAATGGAAAGGTNGGAGTTCCTCCTCCTACAATAGTTTTAGCAGATAAGCCAATTGAATTAATATCATTTTGAAGTGCTTTGAGTTCTTCCATGAAGCTTTGCCATTTAGCAAAACGATCTTCTGGGTTGCTATCGTGTAAGTGCCCATCATAGATGTGCAAACCTATCGGATCCACTCCAGGGAGCTGATTGATTAGTTTATATAGAGTAATTGCTGCAGGTCCCGGTTTTATGCCAGTTCTGCCCATGCCAACATCTATATCTAAAAGGATAGGAATCTTTAAATCATGTGCTTGAGCGACTCGAGCTAAGTTTCCAACAGCTTCGGCATCATCTGAAATCGTTGAAAAACGTATATCGCGATACCAGCTTGCTAGTTTAGCTATTCGTTCTGCATTAGGACCGACTAGTTGGTTTGCAATCAGTATATCTTTTGCTCCAGCTTGCGCGAGCATCTCCGCCTCAGCAATTGTTGCGCATTTAAATTTTTTTATTCCAGCCTGTAATTGAAGTTTTACAATTTCGGCTAGTTTGTGTGTTTTGACATGTGGCCGTAATCGTTCTGCAGATCCAGTCATCGCTATCATGCGATTGATATTTTCTTCTATGCGGTCAGGGTAAATAAGAAGAGCAGGGGATGGGATTTCATCTGAAGAATTAACTATATGCCAGTCGTTCGACATGGCAAATTAATCAATTTCGAAGATAGCCTCAATTTCTGACGGAATGTTGCCCGGAAGTGATCCCATTCCAACAGCGCTGCGAGCACCGANGCCATTTTCTTCGCCCCAAATTTGTGCAAATAGNTCGCTGCAGCCGTTTATGACCTTAGGATGGTCTAGAAAATCTGAAGTGCAATTAACCATTCCAAGTAATTTGATTACACGTTGAACTCTGTCAAGGCTTCCTAGATTGGCTTTAATTGTTGAAAGCATCGTTAGTCCAACTTGTCTTGCAGATTGGTAGCCGGCATCAAGGTTGAGATCATCCCCGACACGTCCTATCATTAATGTTCCGTCGTTTTGCACGGGGCCGTGACCAGATAGGTAGGCATAATTACCGCTTATTACTATGGGTTTGTAAACTCCCATTGGAGCCGGAGCAGGGGGCAGTTCAATGCCTAACTCCTGGATTTTTTTATCTGCGCTCATATGGTTATTTTAAGCAGTGTAAGATAGGGGTTTATTTTGTCTTATCTTGTAGTTTTTTTATTTGATCGCGTAAATCTGCAGCTTTTTCGTAATCTTCCGTTTTAATGGCAGCCTTGAGTTTTCGATCAAGTTTTTCAGTCTCGGTCATTGGTCGCTTTTCTTCGGCTTCGTTTTGAATGTCATTCAGCCACTCGCGTAAAGATTGTATTTCCATACTATTTTCAATCATCTCTTCGCGGCCCATATCTGAATAGAAACTGTTAAGATCTCCAATCGCATTACGAATTTCATTCATAGCTTCTGCATAATTATTGTTAGCTAGTAGTTGAGTTCCTACTGCGCGAGTCTGCATCATGATCGTTTGTGGTCGAAATTGTTGGAAACCACTCCCTATTTCATCTTGTGCCGCATAGTCTTGAACAAAATCTAGTAGTTCTAGGATATGATCTGTGTCGCGTTCAACAGCTTCAAAGTCGTCCAGCTCAAAGTTGCATATGCTGCGATGATGGAACTGGATTGCTTCTTGTTGCAGTTTTGCACATTCGTCTGGATTAATACTAAAACCGCCATCTTCGCCCCCGTTAGTATTGCGATGCTTCTCTAGGCGGATAAGAAAATGATCAAGTAAAGTTGGATGCCCAAAGGGNCGCTTNCCGTCAGGCCGAAATTGCGAATTCATCTGCAAAATACCCAGATCAATTCTCATCTGAAGCTTGTCAGACCCATCAATTCCTTTAACGCGTCGGGCATCTACCCTGCCGAGTCGGTAATCCCAATTTTCAAGAATCTTGCCGATGTCGTCACTCATCGGGGATATGCTCTCCAAAAAGCTTGCTTCAGTCAATTCGCTATCGAGCTTGAACGGACTTTGCTAAGGATCCTTTGTTGGTGCCAATTACATTTCCAGGTTTGATACCATTCCTTGCAAACCACCCTTTGTTAACCTCGAGTGCATACATTATCTTGCCTGATCTTGAGTCTACAGTATTGGTATTATTAGGCTCCAGATTATGGATTTCTATTATTCGACTGCTTTGATCTATGTAGGCAATTGATAGAGGGATGGTAGTGTTTTTCATCCAAAACCCGGTTTGATGTGGGTATGGGAATACAAATAGCATGGCTTCATCTGTGTTCATTTTAGTGCGATACATCATTCCAGCCTTTCGTTCATGGTTTTCATCAGCAATTTCAGCGTTTAATTCAGCTGCGCCTAAGTAAAGTTTAATTGTTTCTAGCTTAGATTGTGCTTTGTCTTGTTCTAAACTTATTTGTTTGGTTTCTATTGAAGAAGGAGGAATAGGTGTTTCTTTTTCGCATGCAGATAAAAATATAAGCAAAGAGAGCAAAAACATTTTATAAAGTTTTCGGATCATTTTTATGGAGAAATTTGGATCTGAAAATATGATTCAGGTTTATTGTTTGGTTTGGCTGTCCAATTTAGAGATATTTTCATTTCTATAGCATTATCGCCGTCATGAGAATGTTCTTCGCCTAGTACAATGTATGGGCCGTTGACTTGATCAGATGTGGTGAGTTGATATCGAATATTAGGTTGTGCTATCCAACTAAGCCTAATGCCTTCAGGTATAGATCGAGCTTCTAGTTTGAGATTTGAGTCGGCATTGAGAGGGTCTGTCCCAGCGATTAATTCCTCTCTGTTNATCATTCCGTCACCGTCTGGATCAAACTTCATTGCCTTCTCACCTTCATGCACAAGGGGGTTAAAACCTCGAGCGACTTCCCATCCGTCTGGCAAGTAGTCGCCATCTGTATCCGCTTTGGTTGGATCAGTTCCTATTTCAAGTTCGCGATTTGTTGGTAGCTGATCGGAATCGGGATCTGGGTGTTCGGCAAGNTTAACTTTTATACCTTCTAGCTCATAAAGGCCNGCCTCATTTGATTTGAATGTTTTTCCGAGGAATGTGGTTTCTAGTTGTCGGTATTGTAGGTTCGGTTGAATATTGATTCCAGACGTTCCGACGACTGCTCCTATTTTTATTTCTCCTCCAGGTTGAATGTTTTCTAAAGAAGAAAAAGGTATGGCTANTTCTATAAAGCTAGCATCTGTCTCCTCTGGTTGACTGAATTTTTGAGGGGACCTGTTGAATTGTTGAAATCGTATGCCAGGTAGATCCTTAAATTTTTGATTTAAAAGGAAGACACCCTGACCAAGAGGAAATGGCATAATGCGAGATGTGTTATTAGGAGGAACCCCCTCTGAAATACGAATATTTAGACCGGGGCGTGCAAAGTTTCGCGACTGGGAATCAGATTTTTCATCGCCCAATATTGCNCCAACGCTTGGACTAAAATCTTTGAAGATTATATTTTCAAGGAAATCAAGCCCGTCCGCTCCTTCGTTATTAGGTGTGAATTGCAGAATCCCATCCCCGAGACCTTTAAGAGAATTAACTCCAGATTCTTTCAATGGGTCAATGAAGAGGAAAACATTTTGATGTGGGCGAATCATTGTTTGCTCAAATCCTATATATAAGTGAGTCGAGTCATTGTTAACTCGTATTTGGCCGAGATTAGAACTATTGCCGATGATGCACGGAATAGGCTCGCCTATAAAATCAAACTCTTGANCAATAATGTTTCCCTGATTGTCGTTAGAAAGTTTTGTTTCAATCATTGGAGTGTGCCANGAAGAANGCCAGAAGTCGCGATCTGGNATTTTACGATTGATTACGAACCAATCAAAGACCTCTCCACTTGGATCAAGGGCTTCAAGTTTTAATTGATCATCTACAATAGAAATTCGTGCTGCATTATTTTTCCCCCAATATTGAAGGGCTCCAGGAAAAAATCGGTAGAATGAATAAGGGCTAGCACCGCCTGCGCCGCTTACTACTGGGATGCAGCCTGCAACTGGATTAAACTTTTCAAATGCGTGAGAGTGCCCTGCCATCATAAGGTCGACATTATACTTAGCAACTATGGGGTATATGGTGTTCCCAAAATCAAATGTATCAGGTTGNGCGTTGCCGTCGTAACTGCTCCAACCATGTCCGCTAGATGATGCGACAGGAAAGTGCATTAGTAATAGCTTCCATGGTTTAGATGTTTTTGCGAGATCGTTAGTTAACCAATGTAGCTGATTTGTGTCTTTCGAAAAGTTATGGTGAGCATACCATGGATTGTATAAGACTGATATGTGAGCATCACCGACATCGAATGAATAAAAATGTTCAGTTCCTGAGAAGCGGTACGGAACTTCCGGGTGTTTTAGTCCTAGTGATGGAAGATTGTTGGTAGGTAAATTAAAAGCATTAATGTAGTGAGAGTCTCCTTGATATAGGTCGTGATTCCCGATTGTGGTGAAAAATGGAATAGATTTCATCTGGTCTTTGTAAACACTGAAGTGGCGAAAGTCTTCGAGGCCAGGTCGGAAGTCGGGGTAAACTAAATCGCCGGCGATCATTACAGCTTCAGGTTTTTCTTTTTGCAGCAATGTGGCGATTTGGTTTTGTATAAGATTTCCGCGGCCGGTGTCACCAAGAAGCATGAGTTTAACAGGTCCGCTGGTTTTCATTGTTTTAAATGATGCAGGCTNTGAAAACATGAGTCCGTTATCGGTTTTGCCTCCTACGCGGTAGTAATAAGTTTGGTTTTGTTCAAGATTTTCTATTTGTAAGACGTGTTTGGTTCTTGGAGTGGAATGTTCTAATTGCAGACCTAGTTTTGGTGTTAATCCGTATTCGACGATTGAAGTGCTGATTTCGTGAGTGTTCCATACAACTTTAGTACTTGTTGATGTTGTTGCTTGAATAAATGGGCCNCGAACAACATTAGCAAGGAGTTCAACATAGTAGGCAAACCAGTTGTCGTTCAATTGGTGGTTGTGTGCTTGAATAGCTAGTAAGTTTTCTCCTTGTTTAAGTAATGATTTGAATTGTGTGAGATCTATTAGTTCGGGGTTACCTCTCNGGTGGGGAGTTGCAAGTGAGTTGAAAGGAACAGGTTGGTTGATTTCGCCTTCAAGGCCGCGCCTTGTTAGTTCGGTTCCGTTAAGGTAAGCNACAAAACCATCATCGTAGTCTGCTCGTAAAATAAGTGATTTTATCCAGTTTGTTTCTTCTAAATTGAATCTTTTACGAAGAAACACCGAAGTATATCCACCAGGCATGCCTTCGAGTTTTGTTGGGGCATTATAACCACCAAAACCTACACTGAAGCCAGAAGGTCCAGTTTTCCANCCAGAATCATCAAAATCGATTTCTTTCCATGCGGTGTTTGGTATCGATGCTTCGGTTCTTCCTTCAAAATACTTCCATTCGGAGTAGTAATTTACCAAGCTTTCNCCGCTTGTGGATACTGCAATTGTAAATAACCCGCTAACTATCAACCTCTTAAAGAGCACGGGTGGAGTTTATGTTGCAAAGTGAAGGGGTCAACCTCTCCTTTTAATNGTTATAATGGTGAGCAAGATCAATTGTTTGGGCCTGTTTGGCTAAAAAACACGCTTAAAGAGCTTTACAAANAGGTTTTTGTTGGTAATTTGCCCCGCCTTTTCGAGAAGAAAAGAGAAGATTAATAGAAAAACAGGAATGGAAGCCAAGGCGACAACGATTGAAGAATTTCGCGTTCATAATGCCGACACTGGGTCAGCGGATGTGCAAGTAGCGCTGCTGACAAAGCGCATCAATCATCTCACTGAGCACTTAAAACAAAATAAAAAGGATCANGCATCACGTCGAGGACTACTTATGATGGTNGGACGCCGTAGGCGNTTGCTNGATTATGTCCATAATCATGATGTAGATCGTTATCGTTCACTTACTCAGAGGCTAAAGCTTCGTCANTAGTATTTTTCTGAAAGAGTTTTCGCTCTTTCATTATTGAATTTTTTGGGGGACACATACCTTAGAGGCAGAATTTGCCCTATGGTAGGTTGGATATCACGGCCCGATCTGTTGTCTCCCTGTTTACTGCCGTGAAGAACCTCACGCTTGCTGGTTCTGAGTATTTCATTCAAGTCTCCGAATAACTGGGGTTTGAATGAAGTTCTCCGTGCCGGCGAGTGTGGCAATAATAAGAAAAACATGTCACATAAAGTAACCGCCAAAGTTGGCGGAGGGGAGATTCATATTGAATCAGGCAAAATTGCCAAACAAGCAGACGGTGCAGTCACCGTTCAGTTAGGGGAAACTATCGTATTAGTCGCAGCTTGCGGCGCTTCTAAGCCTCGTCCGGGGCTGGATTTCTTTCCGCTTACAGTAGATTACCGAGAGAAGGCAGCCGCCGCAGGCCGTTTTCCTGGGGGATTCTTTAAGAGGGAAGGTCGTCCATCTGAGAAGGAAATTCTTACTTGTCGCGTTACCGATAGACCTATAAGGCCATTATTTCCAAAGGGGTACTTCAATGAAGTGCAAATTCAAACTCTTTTGCTAAGTGCGGATGGAGATAATGATTCAGATGTGCTTTCTATCAATGGGGCATCTGCGGCATTGATGATTAGCGACCTGCCTTTTGCAGGGCCTATTGGTGCAGTTCGTGTGGGCAGGGTTGAAGGGAATTTTGTTGCTAATCCAACTCACGAGCAAATGGAGTCTAGTGATCTAGATTTGGTTTACGTTGGCAATGAATCGGACATGATTATGTTCGAGGGATCGGCTGATGAGATACCTGAGGCTGATTTTCTTCAGGCTTTAAAATTTGGCCAAGAATCTATTGCCCCTCTCATTTCTGCACAGAAAGAATTGGCTGCTTCTGCTGGTAAGGCTAAACGAGAGTTTGAACCTAGAGTAGTTGAGTCTGATGTTCAGGAAGAAGCTGAGTCTATTATTTCAGATCGCATTACCGATGCATTATTGATTCAAGCTAAGCTTGAGCGTGAAGCTGCATGTAATTCTTTGAAGGATGAGATGGAGGAAAAGCTTATCGAGAAATTCGGTGATGAAAATATAACTGGTTTTATTGTTAATGAGGCATTTTATGCTATTCAGAAAGCCGCTGTTAGAAAGCTTGTTCTCGATGATGGCAAGCGACTTGATGGTCGCGGTTTTGATGATCTTCGCCCACTTACCAGTGAAGCTGGGATGATTCCACGTACTCATGGTTCAGGTTTGTTTTCTCGCGGTGAAACTCAGGGTTTATCTCTTGTTACGCTTGGAACGACTGACGATACTCAGACTTTTGATGCCTACACTGGTGGTCCAAGTGAAAAGCGATTCATGCTTCACTATAATTTCCCAAATTTTTCTGTTGGTGAAACTGGCCGTATTATGGGGCCGGGCCGTCGTGAAATCGGTCATGGGGCATTGGCAGAGCGTTCTATCTCTCCAGTTATTCCTAGTTTAGAGGATTTTCCGTATGCGGTTCGTGTGACTGCAGAGATTATGGAATCCAATGGATCTACTTCTATGGCTGCTGTATGTAGTGGCACACTAGCACTTCTTGATGCTGGAGTGCCTTTGAAACGTCCCGTTGCTGGAATAAGTATTGGACTTTGCACTCGAGAAAGAATCAATGATACCAATGAGACTAAAGAGATTGAGGCATACAAATTATTGACTGACATTATCGGCTGGGAAGATGCGTTTTGTGATATGGACTGTAAGATAGCAGGCACTGACCAAGGAATTACCGGCTTTCAGCTTGATCTTAAACTTCAAGGTATTCCGCATTCTATAATGGAAGAAGCCATTGCTAAAGCTAAGACAGCGCGTACAGCTATTCTCGAAAATATGGGGGGATGCCTTGAAAAAGAGCGAGAAGAGATGAGTCCGTATGCCCCGCGAATTGTTACTATTCCAATTGATCCTTCAAAGATTGGTGAATTGATTGGCCCAGGCGGTAAAAATATTAAGCGTATCGTCGAAGAATCTGGTTGTGAGATTAATATTGAGGATGATGGTCGTGTTTTAATATACTCTATGTCCGCTGAAGGTCTTCAGGTTGCAACAGATGCGATTGAGGGAATTACTGCTGAAGTTGAGGTTGGAAAGCTTTATCGAGGCAAAGTTGTTTCAATTAAAGAATTCGGCTGTTTCGTTGAAGTGCTGCCGGGTAAAGATGGCCTTGTTCATATTAGTGAATTGGCTAATTTCCGTGTTAAAAAGACAGAGGATATTGTCAAAGACGGAGATGAGATCTGGGTCAAGTGTATTGGTGTCGACGACAAGGGGAGAGTGAAACTTTCTCGCAAAGCTGCGATGGAGGATCGTAAAGCTGAGTTTGGCGATGGCGATGAAGAAGGTGCACCTTCTGATTCAGGTGACGAATCTGAGGAATAAACAATTAAAAGCTAAACATTTTACAGGCGAGCCCTAGTGGCTCGTCTTTTTTTTGTCTTGCAACAACTAAAAGGAAATCTTGCGACAGGAAAGGTCAAGAGCTAGGCTGCGCCCGTTCCGCTTGGTTTATTGTCAGCTGAATATTCAGCGAAATCAACTTGGTACGCATAAGATTATTATTCCTAATGAACCTTTCTATTAGACTGCAATTATCGGTAATGATGTTTCTCCAATTTTTTATTTGGGGATCTTGGTATGTTACAGCTCCTAACTATCTTGGCACTATCGGATTTCAAGCTGGCGACACCGCGAACACTTATTCAGTCGGGCCGATCGCTGGAATGATAACACCATTATTTGTAGGGTTAGTAGCCGATCGATTCTTTTCTGCACAACGTGTTTTAGGAGTTTTGCATCTTTTAGGAGCTTTAATCATGTTTGGTGCAATTGGATTCATGCAAGGGGAATCACCTTCGCCCAGTGTTTTGAACTGGGGTTTTTTCTTTGGTTATATGTTGACGTATTTTCCTACGCTAGCTTTGACTAACACCATTGCTATGAAAAACATGAGCAATCCAGAGAAAGAATTTCCGGGTATTCGAGTGCTGGGGACAATCGGTTGGATTGCGGCGGGGTTTGCTCTGACATTTGGGGGATATGAAACCAATGTTGGTATGTTTTACATGACGGCAGTTGCTGCGCTTTTACTTGGCTTGTTTAGTTTTTTCCTTCCAGATACCCCTCCTGTAAAAGATGGGAATATCACTGTTTCCCAGATCTTTGGCCTTGATGCTTTAGCGCTTTTTAAGGACCGATCGTATTTAGTGTTTATTATTTCTTCGATGTTAATCTGCATCCCGTTAGCGTTTTATTACCAAATTGCAAGTCGTGTAGTTGAGCATGTTGGTTTGCCAATTGGAACAACCATGTCGTACGGGCAAATATCTGAAATTTTCTTTATGGTGGTAATGCCGTTCTTCTTTGCTCGTTTAGGGGTGAAATGGATGTTGGCTATTGGAATGTTAGCATGGGTTGTAAGGTATGGATTATTTGCAATTGGAGCTCCAGATGAGCTTCGGTGGATGATAATTATTGGGATTGTTCTTCATGGTATCTGTTACGATTTCTTTTTTGTAACTGGGCAAATTTATACAGACCAAAAGGCTGGCAAGCCGATTCGCGCGCAGGCGCAGGGTTTGTTGGTTATGTTGACACTTGGTTTGGGGATGATGATTGGGGCGCAGGCTGCTGGTTATGTTGAGGCACGTTACACTCCTCAGGCTGCAAAGGATTTCAATGCTCAAGTGGTAACCAAGGGTGAAGAGATTAAAGCAATAACAGATCAAGCAGAAGGAAATCTTTCCGATGATGATCAGAAGAAGATTGATGAACTGACTAAGGAGAAAAATAAGTTACGCCAAGATGAACTGGCTGCGTTTGAATGGAAGTCAATGTGGGGAATACCTGCTATATTTGCCGGGGTAGTAATGCTGATTTTTGTATTTATTTTCAATGAAAAGAAAAAACCAATTAACGAATAAGACAATGAAAATCCAAACTAATAGACGTGAGTTTTTAAAGCACACCCTTTTAGGGGTTGGTGCAGCAGCGGTGACCGGTTGTGAAACCTTCATTAGAAGTGGCAAGTTGTTCGATATTTCTTTGGCTCAATGGTCTATGAATCGCCAATTTTTTGGTGGTAAAATTGATGCTCTAGATTTTGCTAAAGTATCACGAGAAAAATTCGATATCGGTGCTATTGAGTACGTTAATCAGTTTTTCAAATCAAAAGCTAAGGATCAGAGTTATTTAGCTGAATTGAAAAAGCGAGCATCCGATCATGGTGTAGAGAGTTTGTTGATCATGGTTGACGGCGAAGGTCAGCTGGGGCATGCAGACTCTGCTGAAAGAGCTAAGACAGTATCAAATCATCACAAATGGGTTGATGCAGCTAAGTTTCTAGGTTGCCATTCAATTCGTGTTAATGCTGGTACCACTGGGAATGGTAGCTTCGAGGAAAAGCAAAAACTTGCCGCTGATGGTCTTCGTCAATTATCTGAGTATGGGGCAGGACAAGGTTTGAATGTTATTGTTGAGAACCATGGTGGTCTTTCTTCTAACGGAGAATGGCTTGCTGGTGTTATGAAGATTGTTAATCACAAAAACTGCGGAACACTCCCAGACTTCGGTAATTTTAATGTTGGTGGTGGCAAGTGGTACGATCGCTATAAAGGTGTTGAGGAATTAATGCCTTATGCTAAAGCAGTCAGTGCTAAATCGCATGAGTTTGATGCAGATGGCAATGAAGTTAGAACCGATTATTTACGTATGATGAAGATTGTTTTATCACACGGCTACAATGGCTATGTAGGAATAGAATATGAAGGCAATAAAGTGGATGCTTACAAGGGGATTGAACTAACCAAGTCGTTGCTTGAAAAAGTACGAGACCAGTTATCCTGAAAAACGTTTATAGCTTTGGTTTATAAAGGAGCCTCAGGGCTCCTTTTTTATTATTTAATTATCGTCTTTCGTGGTGCGGTGTATTGTCTAGGTTCCAGCGTTTAGCTGCAAAATCTTTTCTGCCTTGGTCTTTATTCAATTGGGCTACAAGGTCTGTTCTTTTTTCGGCAGTTACATGTCCGTCTACAAAAAGAATTTCTGCTCGTTCACTGTGAAGTGGTAGAGGCCATTGGCGTTTTGCATACATTCCTATAAAGCCACTCCAATCCCTGTCTCCTTCTTGATTCAGATCCCAATTGCTGTCGCCAATTGCGATCATTTCGCTTGGAACTAAGACTTGGCTTGGTTTGGTTTCTCCCCAGTTTTTATGGTCTTTGTAAACCCCCATCCCTTGATTAGGAATCATGCCCGCCCATGCTCCCCAAACGTTGTATCCGTAACTCATGAAGCTTGCGCCTCCTGGGCGAAGGCGAACTTCTCCTTTTAAGTATCCGTCTTCAGCTGGTTGGCTGCCTGTGAACTTAACCTTCCAGTTTGCTTTATCGGGTGCAGACGGGCACTTAAACAGTTCTGTGCTTCGTGCAGTATTGCCTCCGAGATATTGTCGAATCTGTGAAGGCCAAATCCATGAAGAGCCTCGATTTCCGTTGATTCCAACNGGGTAATGGCCGAAGTCGTCTGAGAAGGCAATTAGGCCTATTCCCATTTGTCTAAGATTGCTGGAGCATTTGGCTCCTGTNGCTTTGCTTTTTGCTTTAGCTAAAGCAGGGAGAAGCATTCCGGCCAATATGGCAATAATGGCTATCACNACTAGCAGTTCAATTAATGTGAAACCAAGTTTTTTTAACTGCGATGGACGCATAGGGAAATATTATTAAATGCTGTATCCCTTTGTTTACAGCATCAAGCTTTTTTGAGTCTATTTTTCAATTACAATCTCGTCCCGAATNTTATCTTCAGCATCGTATGCTTTGTAGATAAGTTTATTCCCGTCTATTAGAATGTCTAAGATTTGAAATGTTGGAGTGTTGGTGAAACCGACTTCAGTATAGTCCCTAGGATCTTGCTCATAGAATTTAGTGCCTGAGACTGAAACTATATAGTAAGTGCCTTCTTTAGCTGTAGCGACTCGTTTTTGTTCTTTCATTGGGTATGTGCGAAGGTATGCATGGTCATGCCCTTGTAATGCCATATCTAAATGATATTTATCAAAGATAGGAGTCCATAGATTTCTAACTTTTTTGTTATCTCGAGCTGGTTCAGATGAGTAAGCAGGATGGTGATATATAGCGAATTTCCAGGTGGCCGTGCTTGTAGATAAAACTTTTTCTAACCATTCGGTTTGTAGCTTTGGAGCCAGTGTTGTGTCTAATATGAAAAATTCAGCGTTACTGTATTTGAATGTGTAGCAACGTTCTGGTTCAATTTTTTCTGGTCCGTTTTTAGGAAGGTCAAAAAGTTTGAGATATGTCGTAGGATGTCCGCCTTGGATTTCGTGGTTGCCTATTGCAGGGATTAAAGGGCGTCGGTCGTATATATCTCTAGCCTGATGAAGCATGTTGTCCCAATCATCAATCTCATTACCGCGATCAACTAGATCGCCGGCCATTATATAAAAGGCTGCATTAGGACGTTTTCGAAATGCTCCTGTAATCATGGAACGCCANCCGTCGAGGCCGTTCTGTGCGTCTCCCATATAAACAAAGGAAAAGGGTTCGGTTTTGTTTGGAGCTGTTTTAAATTCTGACAATTCTGACCAACTGTTAGCTGACTTAAGTCCAACAGAATATAGATAAGAAGTGTTGGGCTCGAGTCCTGTAAGGTTAACTGTATGGCGATGTATTTTTGGGTCGTTTACATAATTTGTGTTTAGCATTTCAACCGTTACAGCATTAATAATTTTTGGTGTCCCTGGTTGGAAACGATTGAAATCGTTTTTTTTGATCCATTGTAATTGGCTTTTATTAACAGTTTTGTCAGTACGCCATTGAATGGTCTGACTTGTTTTTGGATCGTTCGCCCATGTAAGTACGATTTGATCTGGTTTTGGACCACTTGGATATGATGTTTTTCGGTAAATCCCAATCAGTTTAGCATCGTTTCTGTTTTTATATACCGTTTGGACAATCGTCAGCCCTGAGAGAACAGTTGGGAGTGCAGGCAGTGTTTCGTTTTTATCAACAAATGGTTTAACCCCTTCTTTCATTGGAGCTGTTCTTAGTTGGCCTGGGTACATTTTTGTAACTTCCAGCTTTGGGTTGGGTTTTAGAGGCATGAGGGCCACTCCGTAGTGATGATCGTTTCCTGAAAGTGAATTGATGCCGAGGCTGATTCGGCCGGCTTCGAAATCTTTTACCCAAAAATCAACGTCTCTGTTTTGGATTTTAAATTTTAGACCTAAAGGTTTAAATTCTCTTTCTTTTAACCAAAACGGTTTGTCTCCCATTGATGCATCCCTGATAATAAACACCTTTACGGGGGTGTTTACATGAAACGATATGTGTTCATGAGATAAAATGTGTTTTTCGTTTTTGGTTAATAGTGACTTAGCTTTTGCATAGTCGATGGTAACAATTTCATCGGTTGATAAAGTAGCCTTAAATCGATTAAGTATACCGGCAACAGTNTCGTGTACTGATGTGTGAGGGCCATTGTGAGATTGGCATAAATTTGGAAGAATTAATAAGGANAATAAAGCTGCCGTTGTATGAACGCTTAATTTAAATTGTCTCATTCGGTTGGTTGAAATTCTGATGGAGGGGTAAATTATGTTACTTAATTAAATGTTGCACGTCGAAACAGTAGAAAAAACAATGTTGCAAACGTCTCTGAAACGCTCAGTATTTGTATGTCCGGCTATTTTTTTATGTTTAATTAAAAGTTATGCTGAATTTATTTGGTAATTCCTCCGGCCGATTTTGTGATGGAACNAGTCGGCGTAATTTTCTCAAGATTGGTGGTCTGGGAATGGGAGGACTGTCTTTACCTGAGTTGTTGCGTGCCTCTTCTGNATCTGTTGAAGCAAAACGGGAAAAGTCTATTATAATGATATATTTGCCTGGNGGGCCTCCTCANCAGGATATGTATGATTTAAAGATGGATGCGCCCAGGGAAATTCGCGGAGAATTTCAGCCGATAAGAACCAAGGTTCCAGGTATTCATATTTCGGAGATGCTTCCAAAAATTGCTAAACAAATGCACCGTGCTACACCAATTCGCTCGGTGGTTGGAGCTCGCGATGAACATTCAAATCACATTTGTTTTACTGGATATCCATTAGGTGCAAAAAAACCAGCAGGGGGATGGCCNACTTTTGGTTCAGTTATATCCAAAATTCAGGGAGCGAAGAAGCCGTCAATGCCGCCTTTTGTTGGTTTAGAAAACAAAATGAAGCACCGCCCCTATAATGCAGCANCACCTGGTTTTTGTGGGGTGTCTCATAAATCCTTTCGTCCAGAAGGTGATGGAAAGGCTGATATGACATTAAAAGGTATCAGTTTAGATCGCTTAAGAGATCGCATTGGGTTGTTGCATAGTTTTGACCAGTTTAGGCGCGATGTTGATGTAAAAGGTTTGATGCAAGGCATGGATGAGTTTAATCAGCAGGCTTTCGGAATACTTACNTCAAGCAAGTTGNCTGAGGCTTTAGATTATTCAAAAGAGTCTAAACGGACTATCGATATGTATGGAAAGGGGGATAATGCTATTCGCGGTGATGCCGCTCCAAGAATTCTTGAACAGTTTTTAGTAGCTCGACGTTTAGTGGAGGCTGGTGTTCGAGTCGTTACAGTAGCTTTTAGCTTTTGGGATTGGCATGGTGACAATTATGGAAATGCCAGAAAAGACATGCCAATGTTTGATCAGGGGGTGTCTGCTCTTATTCAGGATTTGTATGATCGTGGGTTGGATAAGGATGTTGCCGTATGTGTATGGGGAGAGTTTGGTCGAACCCCGAAGATAAATAATAATGGAGGTCGAGACCATTGGCCTCGTGTTTCTTGTGCCTTGCTTTCTGGNGGAGGAATGAAACACGGTCAGGTTATCGGGGCAACAGACCGTTTAGGNGGGGAAGCGACAGAAAGGCCAGTGCATTTCATGGAAGTTCTGGCTACTTTATATAATCATGTTGGTATTGATGTTTCGACTGCGGTTCTTCCTGATTTATCTGGGCGACCTCATTATATAACCAATGGCTACAAGCCAATCCGAGAACTGATTTGATACTTAGATTGATTTCGGGTCTTGTGTTTTCTGAAATTAAAGTTCGTTTAGACAAACAGTCGATTGACATTCAGTCTATCTCAAAGGAGATTTAANCGTTCTTGTGATGCGATTGAAATTAAGTTTTTTTTTATTAGTTGGTTCTATTGAAGCTTTGTTGAGTAGTTCAGCATTTGCAGAGGTTTCTTTTGAGAAGCAGGTTAAGCCTGTACTCGAGTCAGCATGTCTAAGTTGTCATGGTGAAAAAAAACCAAAAGGTGAACTTGCGATTCATACTTATGAAGCGCTTCTTGAAGGGAGCGAATACGGCGAAGTTGTTGTTCCCGGTAAACCTGAGGATAGCACGCTTTATACAACTACCATATTGCCTCCTGATGCTGATGAAGTTATGCCGCCTAAAGCACCTTTTTTATCTAAGGCACAAGCTGATGTTTTAAAAGAATGGATTGCTGCTGGTGCAAAATGGCCGAAAGGAATGGTTTTAAAACAGGTTCGNCGAGTAGAATTTGTTAAAGATATTAAACCNCTTCTTGAGGNGTTNTATGAAAAAGATTTTGATTTCAAGAATGCAGTTGTCCCTTTTGATTTAGAAAAGAGCAAGCTGTATCAGTTTGCATCTTTGCCTACTGATAGTCCCGATTTGCTTCCGAGGCCCGAAAAAGGTGGGCCGCTTGGAGATAAGCAGCTTAATTTGTTGCGAGATTGGATTGTTCAAGGAGCTGTTTGGCCTGTTGGGGTCAAATTAGAGGTGAAAGAAATGCCAGCACCTATTGTTGGGGGAGGTTTGCCTATAGCACCCAAAGAGGTAGTGGATATTCGAGTTAAGGCAATGGACAAGTTGATTAAGCAGCTCGAGCCAACAATGAAGCCTTACACGGATGAAATTCCCGGAACAGGTGTGAAGTTTGAAATGGTTCCAATACCAAGTGGAGAATTTGTAATGGGTAGTCCAAAAACTGAAAAAGGACACATCTCTAATGAGGGNCCTCAGCATAAAGTAAAAATTGCACCGTTTTGGATGGCTAAGACTGAAACAACATGGAATTGCTACACACTTTTTATGTACCAAGAAGAAGAGAAGATGGTTATGAAGCTTCGAGGTTATAAGCCAGAACTTAACGCGGTTTCAGATGCGGTTGCTCGTCCTACTACCCCGTATGTTGAGATGAGTTTTGGCATGGGGACAGACGGATTTCCTGCAATTAGCATGACGCAACATGCGGCTAATACTTATTGTAAATGGCTTACGGCCAAAACAGGCCATTATTATCGCTTGCCTACTGAGGCTGAGTGGGAATATGCCTGTCGAGCTGGAAGTGCTACTGCGTATAGTTTTGGTGATGATGTCTCTGAAATTGATGAGTATGCTTGGCATGATGGGAATAGTGACTTTAAATATCATAAAGTTGGAACAAAGAAGCCTAATGCTTGGGGGCTACACGATATGCACGGAAATGTTAGCGAGTGGACTGCAGATCAGTTCTTAGCTGATATTTATAGTACTTTTAAGGGGATCGTATCCAATCCGTTCCAATACGGTAAGGATCTTTATCCTAGGGCAGCTAGAGGTGGTTCTTGGATGGATAAGCCAGAAAAGCTAAGAAGCGCTTATCGTATTGGATCTTCTCCAGATTGGAAATTTCAGGACCCTCAATTACCAAAAAGTATTTGGTATCATACAGATGCTCAGTTTCTTGGATTTCGTGTTTTGCGACCTTTAATTATCCCTTCATCAGAGGAAATGCATAAGTATTGGACAACAGAGGGTGAACCAGATTAAGTTTCTGAGCAGTTCCTTAGACTATTATTAAATTTACATTATGAAAAAAACTAAAAACGCTCCTAGTAATAATTCCCCCCTTGATCGGCGTGGTTTTATTAAAACTGGTGCCGCAGCCGCTGCAGTAGGCAGTTTGGCAATTGAACGTGGTGCATTTGCTCAGTCCAGTGAAACAGTCAAAGTTGCACTGATAGGTTGTGGAGGAAGAGGTTCTGGAGCTGCTAATCAGGCTTTAAGTACTAACGGAGATGTTAAGCTTGTTGCAATGGCTGATGCCTTCAAGGATCGAATGGATAGTAGTCAAAAAGGTTTGCAGAGAGCACACGGCCTGAAGGTTGATGTAAAAGATGAAAACAAGTTCATTGGATTTGATGCTTATAAAAAAGCCATTGAGTTGGCGGATATGGTTATTCTGGCTACTCCTCCAGGTTTTCGTCCCGTACATTTTGCTGAGGCTATCAAGCAAGGGAAGCATGTTTTCATGGAAAAACCAGTCGCTGTAGATGGTAAAGGTGTTCGCCAGGTGCTTGCGGCTGCCAAGGAAGCTAAAAAGAAAAACTTGAAAGTGGGAGTAGGGCTTCAGCGCCATCATCAATTAGGTTATCAAGAAGTAGTTAAGCGAATTCAAGATGGAGCTATTGGTGATATAGTTTCAGCTCGTGCTTATTGGAATGGAGGCGGCGTATGGGTTCGTGAACGTGAAAAATTTGAAAAGGCAGCTGGCCGTAAACTAACTGAAATGGAATACCAGATGAGGAATTGGTATTACTTTGTATGGCTATGTGGAGATCATATAACTGAACAGCATATTCACAATCTAGATGTAATAAACTGGATTAAAGGTGAGGCTCCAACAAGCTGTCAGGGTTTAGGGGGTAGGGAGGTTCGAAGGGGCATTGATCATGGAGAAATCTACGATCACCATGCCGTCGAGTATAAATATGATGATGGCAGCTATATGTTNAGCCAGTGTCGCCACATACGAGGCTGTTGGAACAGCGTCTCAGAGCATGTTCAAGGNACCAAGGGGCGTGGTACTGTTAGCGGTCCACATATATTGACTGATAATAACGGGGAAACAATCTGGCGCTTTGGTGGTGGTGGTAAGAATCCATANCAGCAGGAACACGACAATCTTTTTGATGCTATTCGTAATAACAAGCCATTTAACGAGGCAGAATATGGTGCTCATAGCTCACTTACTTCTGTAATGGGGCGTATGGCTACATATTCTGGTAGGATGATTACAGCCGAGGAGGCTTTGAATTCAGATGAAAACACAATGCCGGAGATTCTCGGGTGGGAAGCTGCTCCGCCTACTCTTCCTGATGAAAATGGTAGGTACTCAATTGCAATTCCCGGTAAAACTCGTTTTGGAGTTGAAAAGGCCTAACTAAGTTTCAAAAATACTAATCTTAAATCCGAGTCATTTTCTGGCTCGGATTTTTTGTTAATGAGAAAGCTTAACTGCAATTGGGGAAGCACTTTTTGTATTTTTTACCACTACCGCATGGGCAAGGATCGTTACGGCCAACCTTGACAGAAGCTCGCACTGGTTCTGCTTTAGCCACTGTATCGTTTGCTTCATTTACCATATCGCTAGCTTCATTTGCAGCACGTCTTTCTTCAGATCCAAATGCGCTTGTATTTTGGTGTATCTCTTTGGAAGGAAGGTTCCGAAGAAAGCTATGAAATGCTTCAACACTTGAAGCGCTACGGAAAATATTTTGGCATATATCTGTCCAAATATTGACTTGCAGTTCTTCAAACATTCGATAGCCCTCAGCCTTGTATTCAAGTATTGGATCCCGTTGTCCATAAGCGCGCAAACTAATGCTATATCTCAAGCTGTCCATCTCGTATAGATGCTCTTGCCAAAGTCTGTCAATTGAGTTGAGGATTGTGTGCCTCTCTACAGTTGTTAACGCGTCATGTTCTTCGAAGCTGATTTTAAGCTTGTATGCATCCTTGGCTTTTGTGGAGATGTCTTTAAATATTACACTTTGATTAGGATCCATCTCTGAATCATCAGTAGACTTTGTTTCGCCGCGATTTTTTCCTTCAGCTAATTTTGTTAAGTCTTCAATGGTGACTGCTATAGGGAAAGTTAGTGATGCCCAATCTGTTAGTTTACGTATTTCCCAGTTGGTGGGGTCTAGATCTCTATTGCAACATTGTTGTACCTTATCTGCAATAACGCGATCCATTATGTTTAATAATTCATCCTGAACTTCTTCGGCGTGCATTATTTCATTTCTGAATCCATAAATTTCAGCACGTTGCTTGTTCATGACATCGTCATACTCAAGAGTTCTTTTGCGAATTTGAAAATGGTGTTTTTCAACATTTTGTTGGGCCTTTTGAATAGCAGGATTCAACATCCTGCTTTCAAGGGGCTGGCCTTCTTCCATGCCTTTTTCAACATAGGAAAACATTTTGTTTCCACTTGCAAATATACGAAGTAAATCATCTTCAAGAGATAGGAAAAAATGAGTTGATCCAGCATCTCCTTGACGAGCGCAACGTCCACGTAATTGTCGGTCTATTCTTCTTGATTCATGTCGTTCAGTCCCAATCACATGTAAACCTCCGAGGGATTCAACGCCATCACCGAGTTTGATATCAGTGCCTCGTCCCGCCATGTTTGTGGCTATTGTTACCGCCCCTTTATGTCCGGCTCGAGCTACAATCTCGGCTTCTTGCTCATGGTATTTTGCGTTGAGTACGCTATGAATAATACCNTTTTTCTTAAGTATTTTTGAGATGTGTTCACTGACTTCAACTGAAACTGTACCTACTAGAATAGGTCGTCCCTGTTGATTAATTTCTTTTATTTCATCTAGCACCGAGTTGTATTTTTCCCTCTTAGTTTTGAAAATCGAGTCGTTTAGATCATTTCTAACACATTCTCGATGAGTTGGGATTGTGCGTACATCTAATTTATATATATCAAAAAACTCATGCGCTTCAGTTGCCGCTGTGCCAGTCATTCCTGCCAATTTGGTGTATAGTCGGAAGTAGTTTTGAATTGTAATTGTAGCAAGTGTTTGGGTTTCTTGNTCAATTGTAACACCTTCCTTAGCTTCCACGGCCTGATGTAACCCATCGCTCCAGCGGCGACCAGGCATTGCCCGTCCTGTATGTTCGTCAACAATGATAACTTTGTTTTCCTGAACAACATAAGCAACATCTTTTACGTAGAGGCTGTATGCTTTNAGAAGTTGCCCTGTAATATGTATGTTTTCGGCCTTACTCTTAAACTCATCTTGAAGTTTTGTTTTAGCTGCCATGCGGGACTGAGCGTCCAATGATGGGTCATTGTCTATTTGATGTTGTGTTTCGGCTAANTCAGGTAGCATAAACGCTTCTGAATCATTTGGGTTAAGGAAATTGCGCCCTTTTTCAGTAAGGTCAGCATCATGACTTTTTTCTTCTATGCCAAAAAACAGTTCTTCCTTTTGGTCGTAAAGCTCTTTTTTAGACTGGTCTGCATGAAGGGAAAGCTCAGCCTTGTCTAATATTTTTTGGTTTTGAGGCTCCTCTAGAAGTTTCATGAGGCGACCACTCTTAGGGTCTCCAAGTCGGGATTTGTATAGTAGTAAGCCTAAATTTTCTTCCAGCTCAACTGGTTTTTCTGAATTGGATTCATCAAGAATAGCTTTGCTAATTTTTTCAGCTTCAGAAAGGTAGCTGTTAATAAGTTTCTGTTGAGTTTGTACTAGACTTTTGATTTTTGGATTTGCCTGCCTGTACTCTTTGTCAAGGCTGGCTGCAGCCGGTCCACTAATAATCAAGGGCGTACGAGCTTCATCAATCAGAATAGAGTCAACTTCGTCAACTATTGAAAAGTAGTGTTGGCGTTGAACTTGATCCTCTGCACGTCCAGCCATCCCGTTATCACGGAGGTAGTCGAATCCAAATTCCGAGTTGGTTCCATATGTTATATCGCAGTTATATTGATCTCTGCGCTGGTTCGGATTCATGTCGTGGACAATGCATCCTACACTTAANCCGAGAAATTTATAAATAGCCCCCATCCACTCACTATCACGTTGAGCAAGGTAGTCATTAACAGTGACAACGTGAACACCTCGTCCTGATAATGCATTAAGGTATACAGGCAGTGTTGCTACAAGTGTTTTACCTTCACCTGTTGCCATTTCTGCTATGCTGTTATTGTGAAGGGCCATNCCACCTATAAGTTGAACGTCGTATGGAATCATCTCCCAGCCGATGTTGTTCCCCCGAACATTGACCTCAGTGCCGCAAAGACGTCTGCAAGCGTTTTTAACTACAGCGAATGCTTCAGGTAGTATTTTCTCAAGCTCACTGGCAAGTTGGTCGTTGTCGGTAATACTGCTGAGTTGAGCTTTCCAATCAGTAGTTTTCTTGCGGAGTATATCTTCCGAAGATGATTGAAGCTCCACCTCTAGCTGATTAATTGAATTAATTCGGGATTTATATTTATTAACAACCCTTTGATTCTTGCTAGGAAATAATGTTTTAAGTAAGCCCATATTAGGTCCAATAAACGGGTGAGGAAGCTACGTTATGGCTGCTTACACGTCAAAGTTTTAGCAACTTATCTATCTCTTAAGATCGTGGGTTTTTGGTTTGAAACATTCACTGCCTGCCGTAAAACCTTCTTTCGGATGAATAAGAAATCTCCATTATCAAGGAGTGGGCGCTTTAAAGGTGGAGTAGGGGAGGATGTGTCCCGCTTTACCGAATCTATCTCTTTTGATCAGCGACTTTGGCGGCACGATATTCTGGGTTCTATTGCTCATGCTACTATGCTGGGAAGTATAGGGGTTTTATCTAAAGCCGAGGCTAAGCGTATTGTTAAGGCGCTTGAATCAATTGGTGAGGATATTGAAAAAGGAAGTTTTGAGTGGGACACAACGCTTGAAGATGTTCACATGAACATAGAATCAGAACTAACCCGTCGAGAGCCAGCTGGAGCAAAGCTTCATGCAGGTAGATCAAGAAATGATCAAGTTGCTCTTGATATGAGAATGTGGCTTAGGGATGAAATTGTTGAATTGGATGTGGAAATTAGTAATCTTCAGAAAGCGATAGTTGATTTAGCGATAGAAAATGATCAAGTCGTTATTCCTGGTTACACACATTTACAACGTGCTCAGCCAGTTTATATTTCACACCATCTTTTAGCTTATGTAGAAATGTTTGCTCGTGATCATGAAAGGCTTCTTGATGCATTTTCACGAATAAATGTTTGCCCTCTTGGTAGTGGAGCATTGGCTGGTTCTACATTAGCTTTGGATCGTAAACAAGTTGCTTCATTTTTGGGATTTGAAGACGCTAAGGGTCGTCCTGTCGTAACTCAAAACTCAATGGATGCAGTAAGTGACAGAGATTTTGCTGTTGAGTTCTGCTTTATTGCTTCGATGACAGGAGTCCATTTGTCTCGTTTAGCTGAGGATCTTATTCTTTGGTCATCCAGTGAATTTGATTTCATTCAGATTTCAGATGAATACACAACGGGCTCATCGTTAATGCCCCAAAAGAAAAATCCAGATATCGCTGAAATTGCTAGAGGAAAGAGTGGTAGGCTGGTTGGGAATCTAGTGTCTTTGTTAACTTTGTTAAAAGGATTGCCGATGACATACAACCGTGATTTGCAAGAAGATAAGGAACGTTTATTTGATAGCGTTGATACTATCCGTTCTACGATAAGGTTAATGGCGGCAATGATGTCAAATATTGCTGTGAAAGCTGAGAATTGTAAAAATGCTGCAAGTGATCCTAACTTGTTAGCCACCGACCTGACAGATTATCTTGTTGAGAGAAAAGTTCCCTTTCGTGAAGCGCATCATATTGTTGGAGCTTTAGTGGCTTTAGCAGAAAAAATTGATAAGCCATTGAACTTGTTGAGTATTAAGGAGATGGAAGGGGTTAGTAAAAAGTTCAAAGCGGACGCTTTGGATGTTTTTGATCTTAAAAAAGCCTTGGATAAGCGTAATATCACTGGTTCTCCTGGTACTAAAGAAGTGAAGAAGCAGCTTAGATCTTGGTTAAAACGTTTGGCTTAATTAAATAATAAGAGTTTGTTGCATGAACAATATGATGTGATTAGTATTCAACTCGTTGCTTGCAATGAAATTTACAGTCTCACGAGTTTTGAAAAAGAATCGAAGTTTGTTCANATCGGTTGCAGGTTTTACGCTTATTGAGTTGCTAGTAGTTATAGCTATTATTGCAATCCTAGCAGGTATGCTNTTGCCTGCATTAGCAAAGGCAAAAAGTCAGGCCCAGAAAACTAACTGTATTAATAATCAAAAGCAGCTTGTTTTGGCTGTGCATATGTACACTGATGATAATGATGATTATCTGCCTTTTCCGAATTGGGGTGTTCAGACTGAGGGTTGGGCTTATAAGTACAGTAATCGCAATATACCTAAAGGTGAATCGCGATTTCGTCCTGAGTTAGGCCAGCTTTGGAAATATGTTAGTAACAAGGATTCGTTTTATTGTTTGGCTGAAAAAGCGGAGGATTTAAAATCTAGGCGACGNCAAGGCTTACAAGATACAACAAGTTATGTGATGAATGGAGTTGTCGGTAAATTCTCTAATGGTTGGTTTAATGACAAGACTCATAAGCGGCATCAATTTGAATCCGAAGATGTGTTGTTTTGGGCGCCAGATGAACGTCGTATTTTAAATTTTAATGATGCTTCAAGCACTCCCGGTGTGATTTATATTGAGGGTGGGCAGGAAATATTTTCAGAGGGCATTAGTAAGAGACACAGTGAAGGGGCTGTTACCGGTTTGTTTGGTGGGAGTGTAGAATTTATGAAATTTGAATGGTACAAAGAGGAATTGAAGCGCAGACCTGGGAGGCTCTGGTGTGTGCCAAATTCCAAGCTCGGTACTTAATTTTATATAATTAAAATGAAAGCAAAACGCATCAAAAAGAACAAAGCTGCATTCACTCTAATTGAGTTGTTGGTTGTTATAGCCATAATTGCCATTCTTGCTGGAATGCTCTTGCCTGCTTTAGCTAAAGCAAAGTCNAAAGCTCATGGTATTTCCTGTGTTAATAANAACAAACAGTTGATGATGGCNTGGTCCTTTTATGCTGATGATGCTGATGATCGAGTTACTTGGGCATACGGAGATCTTGGTGGTGGCAATCGTCCTACTTATGAATATGGATGGATGGGTAATACTTCTCTTGATTTTACTTCTCATCCTAAAAATTGGGATCCTATGCATGCTTCAGCATTAAGAAGAAGCCCGCTTTGGAAGCATGTCGGCCAAAGTTCTGCTGTTTTTAAGTGCCCAGCTGACACTAGTACTGTTAGTGCAGGTAAAAAAAATGGAATGAAGCCTCGAGTTCGAAGTATGTCTATGAATGCTTGGGTTGGAGGTGATGGGCAAAATGGTAGGGGTAGTGGTCATCATACATGGTTTGGTGGGCCAAGGGATGGAACAATGTTCTTAAAGCGTAGTGATATGACTGTTCAGGGGGCATCGCAAGTTTGGGTAATGATTGATGAACGAATGGATAGCATTAATGATGGTTTTTTTGTTGTTTGGATGCCGGGTTACCCAGAACCAAAGAGGACAATTATGGTAGATTTTCCAGCTAGTTATCATAATAATGCTGCTGGGTTGTCTTTTGCAGATGGACATGCAGAAATTAAAAAATGGCAAGATGCGAGGACGTTTCCAGCCTTAAAGCCAAAAGGAGGCCTTGCACTCAATCAGCCTCAGCCTAATAACAAAGATGTTATTTGGTTGCAGGAACGCACAACCAATCCTAAGCGTTGATAACGCGGAATAAATGCCAAACCTAAAGTGGTATTGGCATCGCCTTCGTGCGATGGGGCCAAGTGAGTTAGCGTTAAGACTCCGTAAAAAGTTTTTTGAGTTTTCAGATTCCAATCCAACTAAGTGGCCTGATCTGAATTTAGAACCTTCCGCTTATCCTGAGCTTCCAAGTGTTTTTAAAGCNGCAGACTCTCTGCGTGAAGCTGTTAAGAATGATGCTAGCCGAATTTCTTCAGGTAAAATTCGATTTTTTGGTCATTTAGATATAAAGGTTGATTCACCGCCGTTGTGGAGCCGCGATTATCAAGCAGGAATTGATGTTCCGACGGATAAAGCTTCCTTCAAGCTTGATCATAGGGAGCTTCCTTTTGGAGCAGCAATTAAACCCTTGTGGGAACCAAGTCGATGGTATGGGCCAGTACGTTTGGCTCAAGCATGTTGGTTGGACTCTAATAAAAAATATGGCGAATTGGCTATAGAGTGGCTCGAGGATTGGGTAGAAAAAAACCCTCCATATTTCGGGTGGCATTGGACGAGTGCTCTTGAATCAGGAATGCGGCTCATCGCCTTTACTTGGATTGACGCCTTTATAACAGCTTTTGAAAGTGAGGCTGTTGGCGTTTTCGGGGAGAGGTTGACTAAACTTCGCCAGAAAATATTAGTGCCTCATGTTTGGTTTACNTGGAGGCATCGATCATTCGGTTCTTCTGCAAATAATCATTTATTAGGTGAGCTAAGCGGTTTGGCTATCGCTATTTCTCGTTGGCCTAATCTGTCTAAATATGGACCGACTCTAGAAAGGTTAAGTAAAATAATTGAACGTGAAATATTAATTCAGTTTAATCCAGATGGCGGTAACTTTGAACAAGGATTAAATTACCATTTTTATTCATGGGAGTTTTGCTGGGAAGCTCGGCAGGCACTGAATGCATCTGGAGTTTTACATGGGAGCCGGTTGGGTTTGATTNATAGCCGGCTTGTTCAGGCTGCTTATTATTTTAAAGAGGTTCAAGTGAATTCAGAGCCTTGGGATTANGGNGATTCTGATAGTGCATACGTGTTGCCTTGGTTTTTAGAAGAACAATTTGTTGCTAGAGAGTGGTATCAATGGCTATCCGGACAAGAAAAAGATTCGGTTTTTTATCACTTTATGAGAGGAGACTTTTTGGGGAGTCTTGGAGAACCTCAGTCCATACCTCAACAAAGTGGTTGGAGAGTGTTTTCTGATACGGGATTTTTGATTAAAAAAAGTGGGCAATGGAAAGCTAGAGTAGATGTTTCTCCNTTAGGCTCAGGCTCTATGGCAGCACACGGGCATCTTGATGCTCAGCATTTTTCTCTTTGGTTAAATGGAAATGCAATGATTATAGATCCAGGGACCGGTGATTATCATGGTGATCAAAACCTTCGTAATTGGTTGGCCTCTCGAGATGCTCACAATGGGCCAAGTTCTAAATTAGCGCCTCTTGCCACACGTCAAGGTTTATTTCTTTGGGGTGATATACATTCTCGTCCGTTGTGGACATTTAATGGTGATATTCTTGAGACAGAAGTTCGTGTTGGGAACGGGGCATTAAGCCGAACAATTGAGTCTTTAGAAGAAGGTCAAAAAGGATGGCTTGTTCGGGACTCTTTCGAAGANAAACTGGGCCATTTGGGTGTTTTTACTGTTCGTTGGCAGTTTGCCCCNAATTGTAAGGTTTCTCCNATTGGTGATTTGTCTTTTCGGGTTGANTCAAATTCGACCATCATGATTGTTGAGCTAGGAGCTGGCTGGGATNTTGTCGAACTTTGCAATCCGAATAATATAAGAGATAATGATGTTATGGACTGTATCGTTTCGCCTTGTTTTATGAAAACTAATCATGCTCCGTGCCTTAAGTTGTCTGCCAAGCCAGGGGGAAGTTCCGATTTTACAACTGTGTTTAGCGTCGGATGAGAGTTGTTATAGTATTTATATATATTGTAAGTTGTTAACAAAAGCTAACTCCATCTTGCTGTTAATGTAGTCTTGCCGCTAAATTACCCCCATGTCTAAGCCTGAGTTCGTTCATTTGCATTGTCATACCGAGTTTTCTTTGCTCGATGGGGCATGCCATGTTGATCGCCTAATGAAAAAGGCGAGCGAGCTTNATTTCAAATCGCTAGCCATTACTGATCATGGNGTAATGTATGGTGCAATTGACTTTTATAGAGCAGCAAAGTCTAAAAATATAAAGCCCATAATTGGTTGTGAAGTTTATATTGCGCCAGGGCATCGCACGGAACGTAAATCATCAGCAAGAGGTAAAGATGCTTATTATCATCTTATTTTATTAGCCAAGAACGAGATCGGTTATAGAAATCTTGTCCGATTGGTTACAATGGCGCAAATGGAGGGGTATTATTATAAACCACGTATAGATAAAGAAATTCTTGAGGCATATAAGGAGGGATTAATTTGTTTGAGTGGATGCTTAGCTAGTGAAATCCCACGTTTAATCTTGGCGGAGGAATTTGATAAGGCCAAAGATGAAATTGACTGGTTTAAGCAAATATTTGGGGCGGAAAATTATTATCTCGAATTGCAAAATCACGGCATTTCGGAGCAAATGATTGTTAATCGTCAACTTATACCTTGGTCGAAGGATATGGGATTGAATCTTGTTGCTACAAACGACGTTCATTATGTTGAGAAAGGGCATTCACATGCGCATGATTCATTAATCTGTATTGGGACACAGTCAATGTTAAGTGATGTTAANCGAATGCGTTATGTTCAAGAGCAATTCTATTTACGTTCAGCTGAAGAAATGGTGTCTTTATTCTCGGAAGTGCCTGAAGCAATTAGTAATTCATTAGCAATAGCTGAAAAATGTGATGTAGAGATTGAATTTGGTAAGTTGAACTATCCGGTTTTTACTCCCCCTAGTGGTTATACTGCTGAGGGTTATCTTAGAAGGTTCCTTGTTGATGGATTGAAGGCTCGATATGGCATTCAAGCTGATTTAGAGGGGGGNATAAAATTTAATGTACAATCCTTAAGCGATATTAAACGGTTGCCTAATATTACGCTCTCNGAAGATGGTGATATTGATGCTGAAATGTCTTTGAGCGATGAGCCTGTTGCTAAGGCAATTAAGGAAATTATAGATAGGTTAGAGTATGAGTTAGGAATAATGAGTCAGATGGACTATATAAGTTACTTTCTTATTGTTGGTGACTTTGTTCGTTACGGCCGAGAGAAGGGTATAGCTTGTGTGGCTCGAGGTTCAGCAGCTGGTTCATTGGTAGCTTATTTATTAGAAATTTCTAATGTTGATCCGTTACAATATGGATTAATTTTTGAGCGTTTTCTTAATCCGGAACGAGTTAGTCCTCCTGACATTGATATCGATTTTGCGGATGACCGGCGTGAGGACGTTATAGATTATGTTCGGGAAAAGTATGGCGATGATTCTGTAGCNCAAATTATTACATTTGGAACTATGGGGGCAAAGTCTGTTATCCGTGATGTAGGTAGGGTTATGGGATTAACTTTTGGTGAAGTTGATCGGCTTGCGAAGATGGTCCCAACAGAACTTAAAATCACTCTTGAGAAAGCACTAGAAAAGTCATCTGACTTTAAAGAAGCATACGATAGTGAAGAAGTAACTAGAGAATTAATAGATACAGCATTTGTTCTAGAAGACTTGAGTCGCAATACATCTGTACANGCTGCAGGAGTTGTAATTGGGGCTGAACCTTTAGTTAATATTCTTCCGCTTAAGAAAGATGACGACGGAAAGATTACTACTCAATATCCAATGGGCCCAGTTGAGGATTTNGGTTTGTTGAAGATGGANTTTCTTGGCTTAAAGACACTGACTGTAATCCGGAATACGTGCGAAATGATCAAGAAGGTCCATGGAGTTGATATTGATATTGACCTTCTGCCAATNGGTGATGAAAAGGCTTATGAATTNTTAAATAANGGCCATACCGTTGGCGTGTTTCAATTGGAATCTGCTGGAATGCGAGATTTGTGTCGNAAATTCAANTTAAAATCAATTGAGCATATAACAGCTTTGGTTTCTTTATATAGNCCAGGTCCAATGGACTTGATACCTGACTTTATTCGTCGCCGACATGGAGAGATAGAGATTAAATATCCTCATCCTTTACTTGAGCCTATAGCAAAAGAAACATATGGGATACTTATCTATCAGGAGCAAGTGATGAAAGCAGCCCAAATTCTTGCCGGATACACTCTAGGCGGTGCGGACTTGCTGCGACGAGCTATGGGCAAGAAGAAGGTCGAAGTGATGCAGGAGCAACGTTCATTATTTGTAAAAGGTTGCGCTGATTCTAATAACATACCAGAAAAGAAGGCTAATGAAATTTTTGATTTATTGGAGAAATTTGCNGGTTATGGTTTTAATAAATCTCACGCAGCGGCTTATGCCGTTGTGGCTTATCAGACAGCATATCTTAAAGCGCATTATCCAGTAGAATTTTTAGCTGCCAATATGACTAACGACATGGCAGACACCTCAAAACTAGGCGTTTTGACAGATGAAGCTAAAGTTCTTGGAGTAGAGGTGCTTCCGCCAGATGTAAATGAAAGTGATGTTTTTTTTGCTCCTGCTAGGGATGGTACTGTTATCAGGTTTGGAATGGCTGCCATTAAAGGTGTTGGGAGTGTTGCTGTTGAGGAAATAATTAACGCGCGATCTCACGATGATCCATTCACGGATTTGTTTAATTTGTGCGACCGATGCGACACTAGAACTGTAAATCGTAAGGTTCTTGAAGCGTTAATTAAAAGTGGTGCTTGTGATGNATTAGAGGGCTCTAGAGCTGGGCANTTTTCGGTTATTGATAANGCATTAGCGAAAGCATCTAGCCAGGCTAAAGATCGTGCAACAGGTCAAACTTCTTTATTTGGTGCTTTCGAAGAAAGCAGCAATTCAATGCGAGATGTTATACCTGAACTTTCTGAATGGGACCGAGATGATTTGTTAGTATCAGAAAAGGAGCTATTAGGATTTTATGTTAGCGGTCACCCTCTTGACCCTTATAAAGAATTGATGGAGCAGTACTGTATTCACAACAGTGAAACAGTTAAGGAGCTCGAGAAACGAAAAGTTACTCGATTAGGCGGGCTTATTTCAACTGTGCAGCGAGGTGTTTCCAGGCGCAGTAATAAACCCTATGCAATAGCCACTATAGAGGATTTTTCAGGATCCTTCCAAGTGCTATGTATGAATGAGAACTATGACAAGTATCAAGGTTTGCTTGAACCTTACAAAACTATACTAGTTATAGGGGAGGTCAATAATNCTGAGGACACGCCTAAAATATTTCCACAGGAAATTATTNCTCTCGATGATGCACCGGTGAAATATACCAAGCAGGTGCATTTTCGGCTGAATAGCGGTAAAATAGATGCAGCAAGTGTTGAGAGTGTTCTAGAGTTAGCTTCTAATCATCCTGGTCGTTGTCCGTTATATCTTTGCTTTAAACAGGAAGATGGAAGATTGGTTTTTGTTGAGTCTGGCGAACAACATTTNGTAAAGCCTTCAATNCANCTTNGAGATGAATTTAATGAGCTGCTTGGAANAGGTGGATCTTATTATGCTAAAATTNATAANGATTTNCCTGAACCTGNAAAACGTNGATGGAGNAAAAAANGNGANTCAGATNAGTNGTTTAAGTNNNTNAAAAATNTTATTCTTTTANCCATCTTTNAGCCTTTAATTCNAATCTNGGAAGTGAGTTTGGNTNNACTNNTTTTATAGGTATNCGCAAAGAAAGACTTTCTTTNAGNGNNTTAGAAAGTTTTTCAATAATTTTTTTGTCGTCCTTAAGTTCGGGTTCTANATCNATANTNATTTCAGGGAGTGCATTATTATTGATNACTTTAACTTGATATTCAGATACGCCGCCAACTCTTCTTATAATTTCCTCTACCGCGCTTGGGTAAACATTTACTCCTCGTATTACCATCATGTCATCTGTGCGGCCAAGGATGCCCCCTTCAAGACACAGGTTAAAGGTTCCGCAGGAGCAGCGTTTGATTTCCGAAGATTTCACAAGATCTCCTGTTTTATATCTTATAAGCGGTGAGCCATATCGGCCCAAAGTAGTTAATACAAGCTCTCCGACTTCACCTGGCTGGACAGCTTTATTGGTATTAGAGTCAATTATTTCTGGAAGATATGCGTTTTCTAGTATGTGGAGTAATCCGGCTTTATTTGGGCATTGATATGTGACCGGTCCGACTTCAGTCATTCCGTGATGGTCAAAAATTGTCGAGTTAGGCCATGCTTTTTCAAGAGCATTTCGTGTTGATGTAATACTACCGCCTGGTTCACCTGCAACAATTATCGAACGAACTGGGGAATTATTTAAATCGATCCCTTCTGCTCTGGCTACCTCGGCAAGTCTTAATGCATAGGTTGGGGTACAGCAAAGAACATTAGCTTGATGTTTGAATATAGATCTGAGTCTAGCAGTGCTGCTTAGTCCTCCTCCCGGTATATTTAAGGCTTCAATTTTTTTTCCGGCTTCAAATGCCAGCCAAAAACCAATGAAAGGCCCAAAAGAAAAAGCATAAAAGATGCGATCTTTTGAATTAACTCCCGATGCTTCGAAAATGTTGCACCAGCTGTCAATCATCCACTCCCACCCTTGGGTAGTATCAAGCCAAGTGATGGGGTGGCCACTAGTGCCACTAGTTTTATGTGCTCGCGCATATTGTTCTATAGGAAAAGTTAGATTGCTGCCAAAAGGAGAGTTTGTTTGGTGGTCTGAAACTAATTCAGATTTAGTTGTAAACGGACAGTTCTCTCTAAAGCTGTCTAGAGAATCAATAGTGGAGTCAATTCCGGTTTTATGTAGCTTCTTATTATAGAAATTATTATTCGGTAAAATTTCTTCGAGCAATTTTTGTATTTCCGCTAATTGAATGCGCTCGATTTCTTCGCGACTATTAGCAGAAAATTTGGACATGCGGTTGTATTTATTTTTGATTTTTTGAAGTTGCGGTTGTATTTGCACCGGGTGGTTTTGGTGCGTACTTTGTTCCAAGGTATCCGACGCATGCCGCCAAACCAATTCCCAAAATGAAAACACCTGAAACATTGCTCCATGCTTTAGTTT